>DAOUEH010000156.1:0-13531 GCA_034430635.1 Dehalococcoidales bacterium
TCTCATGCGCCAGCGCGGGCCGAGCCAGCTTCGCACCGTCCCCAGCCGCTTGAGGAGGCTCTCGTAGACGCCCCGCCGCGCCTTTAAGACCCGCACCGCCTGCCCTGGTTCCGGCTGCCTGTCTTTGCGCCCGAACCGGTTCTCCACGTAGGCCCGGGCGATGTCGTCCAGGTTGCGGGTCTGCTCCGGGAACTCGGCGGCGAGTATGGCGGCGTACTCCAGGGGTGTCTGCTGCGGCTTCGGCCCCAGTCCCAGCATCGCCGCCAGGCTGCTCAGCCGGACATAGACGCCCGAAGCCGGGTTCTCCCCGTCCACCACCCGCCAGAGCCAGCGCCGGAAGGCCGCCCGCAGTACCAGGAGCGCCATGCCCAGTACGGCGATAATCGAGACGGCTATGACCACGCCGAGCCAGGGCCACCCCGGTTCAGCGGAGGGCGGTGGGGCGCTCGGGCCGGCAGGTACGGAGGGGCCCCCACCCGGGTCGAGACCGTAGGGCCAGCCGTACATCGCATCCAGCGGCGGCGAGGGCAATACCCCCGGCGGGGACGGTTCTTCCACCGTCACGGCCGATACCCACGGCGACTCGATGGGCACCCGGCTGCCCGTGCCGGAAGGGGTCACCTCCAGGTCTATCCAGCCGAAGCCGGCGAAATAGGCCTGCGCCCAGGCGTGATAGTAGCTATTATGCAGGTTATATTCCATGTTGTCGTCGCCGCGCTCGCCGGGGAGATAGCCGATGGCCAGCCGCGCCGGCACGTCCGCGGAGCGGAGCATTACCACCATTGCCGAGGCATAGTAGAGGCAGTAGCCCGACCGCTGCGTGAAGAGGAAATAGGCCACGCCGTCGGCATAGGGGGGTGGGGCCTCGATATCTTCGTCGTAGGGGAAATGGGAGAGGTACTCGTCGAGGGCGATTACCTTTTCGTAGGGGGTGGCGGCGTCCCGGGTGATTTCCTCGGCCAGCCGGCTGATTTCGTCGGGAAAGCCGAGGGGCAGCCGGCGGTACTGGTTGGGGATTCCCTCCGGATAGCCGCCCGGTACGGCCGCCAGGGCCTCCGGCGAGGGAGCGGAGACACGGGAGGTAACCGTATAGCTTTCGCCGCTGCCCAGGGTGCGCGGCGCCGTCACCGAGACGATTTCTCCGTCGCCGACGCGCAACACCACCGGCGTGTCCGCGGCGACGAAGTCGCCGGCGGTGAGCAGGACGTCGGTATTGATACCGGTGGTGACGGTGTAGGTTATCGTCGCCCGGTCGTCCGGGCTGCCGCTGCCCTCCCAGGATTCTCCCTCATCCAGGGTCAGGTCGGTGGTGTCGCGGTTCTCCCAGCCCCGGGAGGTGTAGGTATCGTAAACCTCGACCCGCCAGTAGAAAGGCTGCGGGGAGTTGACCACGAAATCGACGCGGTCTTCCTTGAACCAGGTATCGCCGAAAGAAACGTCGCGGCGGGTGGAGCTGGTGTTTTGCGCCTGCTTGGCGGGCACGTCGGCGAAGATATTGAGCGACGATTCCTCGATATTCTGTTTCCAGAGTATGCGGCTGGCCAGCATCGTCTGGAACTGGGGCGTGCGCACCGCCGGGGCCCCGTAGGCCAGCAGGATGGCCACGGCAAACACCCCGAGCAGCGAGACGCCCAGGTGAAGCAGACTGCGCCGGGAGGAGCCGGCGCCCCGCCCCGCGATGCAGCCCTGTTTGACCAGCCGCGACCAGGTAACCAGGAAAACGGCCGCCAGGAAATATATCCCGAAGAAGTAATAGTAGTCCTCCGGCAGGTTGCTCAGGTTCACCACGATAATCAGGGCCCCCAGGCAGACGGCCAGCCAGGCGTTCTGCCGCCGCCGCAGGAGCCACGTGGAGAAGTAGCCCATCAGCCAGGTCAGCAGGACGATAAAGGCGGCGAAGGGCCTCACCTCCGGGGAGGAAATCTGGTACGCCTGCCAGGCGGTTATCCCGCCGCCGATAGCCAGCGCGATGACATGCGCCGCCGGGCCGGGGAACCGGCCCCGGGTGAGCAGCAGGCCCGCCACCACCGAGAGGACGAGCACCAGCGTCAGGGCGGGTTGGGGCGTAATCCAGTCGGCCTGCTCGATGGAGAGGACGGCAATCTCGGCTACCAGGAAAAGCAGGATAACGCTTAGCCACGCCGGCCAGCCGCCCGGCCGGGGGGCCGTGTCCTCAGTCCGGGTCGCCTTCGGGGGGTCTGGCCTGCCGCCGGTCATGGCTGTACCCTGCCCCCGGTATATACAGTCTGCGAGGAGAGGCGCCGGCTATCCAGTGACGGGCCTATCTCCATGCCCTGCCGGACGGTGTAGATGTTGCAGCCGGCGGCGCCCAGGCTGCGGGCGTTGTTGGCCGGGCTGGTGGCGCCGCCGAAGCTGAAGGAATCGAGCAGGATGGCCACCGTCTTCGCCTGGCGGCTCCTGATGAGCCCCAGTGACGCCGCTATGGCCGGATTTACCGAGGGCATGATAATGATAACCGCCGCCCCGGCCTCGAACCGCTCGGCGCTGGCGGCCAGCAGCCTGTCGATGGGGGTATCGCCGGTGGCCTTGAGCAGGGTCAGGGAGCGCAGGATATCCTGGAGGTGCGCCTCTCCGGCGTCGGGGGGTATCAGGCAGGAGGTGTCTCCCTCGGCGATCAGCCCCACCCACTTGCCGTCGTCCAGGTATTTCTTGGCCAGCGAGGCGGCGATGGTAACGCCGTATTCCTCGGTGGTCTCGTCGCCCTCCCCCAGCTGCGGGTGGCGGTGCATATCCAGGACAATCCAGATTTCCCTCAGGGTGGTATCGCGGGCGCGGTCGGGGTCGAACTCCTTGACCATGAGATTCCCGGTATGGGCGGTGCTGTGCCAGTGGATATGGCGGAGGCTGTCGCCGCTGACGTACTCGCGCACGCGGGAGGCGTTGGGGCCGGCCGCGGTGGCCAGCCAGCGGCGCGAGCTGGTGCCGGCTTCCGGCTGGGGAGACAGCTGGAACAGGGGCAGCTCCAGCGTCGCCGGGTAGACGATGATTTCCTGGTTCCGCTCGATACGCCGCTCCGCGGCAAAGAAGCCGAGGGGGTCGGTCGTCCGGAAGTTGAGGGCGCTGATACGGTAGCGCCCCCGCCGCCGGCAGTAGACCCGGCGGCGCCAGCGATGCGTGCCGTGGGAGCCGAGGCTGATGTTTATCTCGTTGCGGTAGCCGGGTAAATCGGTGGCCTCGCGCACCTTGAGTATCGGCATGGGTATCCGGCCGCGGTTTGCCACGGTGAAATCCTCATCGAACGACTTGCCGACCTGGCAGAGGGAGACCGATTTTTCCGCCTGGCCGTAGACGCCGCGAATACTCAGGTGCGCCCAGAGATAGCTCAGCAGCAGCGCCGCCACCAGGAAGACGAAGAAACGCCAGAGCAGGTCGAAGCCCCCGGCCAGGGCTATCAGCAGGATGAGAAAGGGGATAACGATGAAAGCCAGACGCCTTTTCATAGCTTTGTCATCGGGGCGTGCCAGCCCGCTCCTACCGGTCGGGGAGGGCCCCCGGCACGGCTACCGTTTCCAGTATCTCGGCGATAAACGCCCGGCCGTCCTTGCCCGGTGACTGCCCCTGCGAAGACACCAGGGCGCGGTGTGCCAGGGCGGGCCCGGCCAGGGCCTTGACATCGTCGGGCTGGACGAAGTCGCGCCCCTCCAGCAGGGCCCGGGCCTGGGCGGTGCGGAAGAGCGCCAGCGAGCCCCGGGGGGAAGAGCCGAGGAAGGCCGACGGGTGGTTGCGGGTGGCCGCCACCAGGGCGACGATATACTGCTTCACCAGGTCGTCCACGTAGATTTCCCTGACCGCTTCCTGGAGGGCCAGGACGTCGGCGGCGTCCACGACGTGTTTGAGTCCCTCGATGGGGTGGACGTAGCGCTGCCGCTCGATAATGGCTATCTCCTCGGACGAAGTGGGGTAGCCGATGTTTATCCGCAGCAGGAACCGGTCCAGCTGCGTCTCCGGGAGGGGGAAGGTGCCCTCGTATTCCAGGGGGTTCTGGGTGGCCAGCACGTGGAAAGGCGAGGGCATGGGGCGGGTGACGCCATCCACGGTAATCTGCATCTCCCCCATGGCCTCCAGCAGGGCCGACTGCACCTTGGGCGTGGCCCGGTTGATTTCGTCCGCCAGCAATACCTGGGTCATGATGGGGCCGGGGCGGAACTCGAAATCGGCCGTTTTCTGGTTGTATACCGTCACGCCGGTGATATCGCCGGGGAGGATATCGGGGGTGAACTGAATCCTCTTGAAGCTGCAGTTAATCGATTTCGCCAGGCTGCGGGCGAGCATGGTCTTGCCGACGCCGGGGGCGTCCTCGATGAGCAGGTGCCCCTGGGAGATTAAGGCAATCACCGCCAGCTTGACGGCCTCCGTCTTGCCGACCATGACCTTTTCCACGTTGTCGACTATTTTTTGAGCCAGCTCCTGAGATTGTGCGATTTTGGCTGCCACTTTCACCTCTGCCGCGGACGCGCCGCCGGTAATTCTGAATTAAAGTGCCCCTTAATTTGAGTATAACACAAGCGAAAATCGTGGACAAAAAAGGACGCGTTTATGCAGCGGGGTGAAGCAACGTCGGGGGGAAATAGTGGCGCCCCGGGGGCTCTGGCCGGTGGTCGTGGCAGGGTTCAGCCGTTTTGGTAGTCCTGGCTGATTTCTTCCATGATTTTGGCGGAGAAGGCGTGCCGCTCGTCTTCTTCCATCGTGGTCATGGGGAGCACCCATTCCATCTCGGCGAGGTTAGAGAGCAGCATGTCAATCATGTCGAAGGGGACGGATATCACAAATAGCCCTTCGGGTAATATTTTTTGCATCCTGAAGCCGTAGCCGATTCCGGTTACGGTGTAATTCAACTCGCCGCTGAGATACGGGTAGGCGAAGAGCCAGGCGCACATCAGTACCGGGGTAATCCTGGAGACGATGGGTTTGCCGGTGGAGTAGCTGGCCGCTCTCAGGATGACCTCCGCCTGGGAAGGCGTGGCCGTCAGAATCAAAAGGTCAGGGTCGAAGGAGAGTTTGTCCACCGGCGAAAAGGCCACGTAGCGGACGGTGCCGCGGGGTATCTTCTGAATGTGGTGATATATGCGGCGGTTGGCCCGCGCCGCCTGGTATATTTTTTCCTTGGCGCCTATCTGGCCGCTCTCCAGGGTGGGCTCGGGCTCCACCATGCCCAGCACCAGCCTGTCCACGCAGGTAAAGGTATCCTTGTCCGCATAAAACGGGGGGTTTATCTGCGCCTCCCGGAACAGGCGGCAAATCGGCATCTGTTCATCCGTCTTTTTCAGGCCCTTGGGCCGGTTGAGCAGGAACTTGACGCCCACCGGCTTATATTCGAAGTTGAATTTATCAAGTATGGAGTAGTCCCGCTTGGTCGCTGTCATATCGGCCTCCCTCAATTCAATATTGCCTGAAATATCGCTAGCCGTTCATCTCGCGGCGCAGCTGGCCCAGGCGGTTATCGAACTTGGCGAAATGCTCTTCGCGGTTGGTGCGCCAGGAGCGGTAGAGGTTGTCGTCCTTGAGGTTCTCCAGCACCGTGGACATCATGTTCCAGGGTATCGAGATGAGGAACACCCCTTCCGGGAAGTCCAGGTTGATGGCCTGCATCCCCAGGGAGAGGCCGGTGACGGTGAAGTTCATCTTGCCGCTGACGACGGGATAAATATAGAGCCAGGAGCAGGCCATCACCGGTGTGCCGGTGGCCGACCAGGGGTCGCCGGAGGTGTAGCAGTCGGCGCGCAGCAGCGAGCGGGCCTGGGTAATATTGGCCGCCACCACAGTCACGTCCGGGTCGAAGGTGAGGCTGTCCAGCGGGGAAAACGCCACGTATTTCACCGAGCCCTTGAGCATCCTGGGTACGTACTGGTAGAGCTTGCGGTTGGCCCGCGCTTCCTTGAAGAGACCGGCGGTGCCGCCGGCCATCCCGCTGACGAGTACCGGGTCGGGCTCCTTCATGCCCAGCAGCAGCGGCTCGACGCACATGAAGTCCTCCTCCTGCACGTAGAAGGGGCCGCTGTCCTGAGCCTCCTTGAACATCTCGCAGAAGGCCCGTTTCTCCTTTATCCTCCCGATGCCCTCCGGCTTTACCGGCAGGAATTTTACGCCCACCGGCGGCCTTTCCAGGTTGAGTCTATCCAAAGCGGCGTAGTCTCGCGATTTCTGGTTCATGCTAACCTCCTTAGTTCCCCGGGCCGCCGGCCGCGGCGGGAGAGATGCCGGCAACCGCGAGGGGTTTTCAGACGGGCTTCATCATGCCGGGCAGCCACAGGCTTATCTGGGGGAAGGCGATGAGGATGGCCAGGAAGATAAAGAGGACAACCAGGAAGGGCGCTACCCCCCGCAGCAGCTTGTCAACCGGGATATCGAAGGCGGTACGCATCATGAAAAGCTCCAGGCCCATCGGCGGGGTAATCAGGCCAATCTGCATATTGACCACGTAGAGGACGCCGAACCATATCGGGTTGAAGCCCAGGGCGGTGATGACCGGGACGAAGATGGGCACCGTCAGCAGCATGATGGTGATGGCGTCGATGAAGCAGCCCAGAATCAGGAGCAGGATATTGATGGCGATGATCACCAGCCACGGGGAGAGGTCGGAGGTCGTCACGAAGCTGGTAATCGTCCTGACGACGCCGGAGCTGCCGATGACGTAGGAGAAGAGCCAGGCCCCGATCATCATGAAGAGAATCATGCCGTTGATGGTGGCCGTCTCCAGCAGCGCCCGCTTCAGGCCCTTCCAGCGGAGTTTGAAGATGGTGAGACCGATGATGAGCACCACCACGCAGCCGACCCCGGCCGCCTCGGTGGGGGAGGCGATGCCGAAGTAAATCGTCCCCAGGATGGAGAGCATCACCACCACGATGGGCCAGACCCGCTTCAGCGAGGAGAACCGCTTGCTCCAGCTGACGCCGCCCACCGGCGGGCCGAGCTTGGGGTTGCGCCAGCAGATAATTACGGCCACCGCCGCCAGCATCAGGGCCAGCAGTACGCCCGGTACCATCCCGGCCATGAAGAGGTGCCCGATGGAGGTCTCCGAGAGGACGCCGTAGATAATCATGCCGGCGCTGGGGGGAATCAGGGGCCCCAGGACGCCGCCGCAGCAGAGCCCGCCCATAGCCAGCCCCTTATCGTAGCCGTACCGTTTGAACTCGGGCTCGGCTACCTTGCCCACGGCCAGGATGGTGGCGGTGCTGGTGCCGATGGCCGCCGCCATGGCCGCCTCGCCCCAGATACTGGTGACGATGAGGCCGCCGGGGACACGGGAAAGCCAGTTGCGGGCGGCCCCGTAGATATCCTCGCCGATTTTCGTCTCCGAGATGAGACAGGCGATGAGCACGAAGAGGGGCAGGGGTACCCAGTTGATATTATAGAGCGTGAGGAAGGTCGTCCAGCCTATTTTATCCAGGCTGAAACCACCGTAGGCAAAGAAGGCGACACCTATGGCCATAAACCCCAGGGCATAGATGACCGGCATGCCCATGAGCATCAAAAAGAGCATGCCTATGACGCAGATTAGTGCCGCCGTGGTCGGGTCCATAAATACCTCAGCTTACCGGTTTAAAAATGCTAGGCAGCGTCGTGACTGCCCGGGGTATCTTCCTGTTGCTTCGGGCTGCGCAGGCCAGCTATGCCGCGGACGAATTTGCCCACCAGGATAAGGCACAGCAGGACGTAGCCGAAGGTTATAACCATCTTGATGGGTGCCAACGGCAATGCCCACGGCGATTGGCTGACCTGGCCAATCTTGAGGGCGTAGAGGGCGTTATCCAGGCTCTTCCATGTCAGCACGCCGCAGAAGACGAGCGCCAGCAGCGGGAAAATGGTGCTGATGACGATTTGCTTCATCCGCTGCGGGAAGCGGGATGCAACCAGGTCGTTCCTGACATGCTGGTCGAGTTTCTCCACCCCGGCCACGGCCAGGACACCGCAGAAGAGGAGAAACATGGTGCTGAGCTCGTAGGCAAAGGAGTCGGGGGAGTGGAAGATATACCTCTTTATCACCCCGTAGGTCTGGAGCCAGGCCATGAGCAGTATCAGTACCCCGCTCACCAGCAGGAGGGCCTGGCTGGCTCGACCGAGCCAGTTGTCCACTTTCTGGAGCGCTCTTTTTACCAATTTAGCTTACTCCCCGGATGGAATTTACGCCTTTTCATGACCGTAGCCTCCCGGCCGCGGGCATGCCGTTAGTTTAGCTGACTTAGCGCGGGTTATTGGCGTTGGCCGCATTGACAATAGCCATGACCTGCTCGCCGAAGTCACCGTAGATAGCCATCTGGGCAGCGGTGATATCCTGGCAGGCCGCCTTCCACCTGTTTACCTCCGCCTCGGGTACTTCGTATATCTCCACCCCGGCGGCGGCTATTGCCTCGAAGTCGCTGACCCATTCACCCCTCAGCCAGTCGTCGATGACGGCGGACTGGGCCTGGGCCTCTTCCAGCATGATGTCCTGGATTTTCCCGGGCAGGTCGTTCCAGACGTCCAGGTTGATGGAGAAACCGTGCACGGCCGGGACCATGTAGGCCGACGTCATGTAATCGGCGACATCGGTCAGGGCGAAGATACGCATGGCGGCCGGTGCCGTGATGACCGCATCGACGGTGCCCTTCTCCAGCAGCGAGTAGGACTCGGTATAGGGCTGCCCGGTTACCGGGGCGCCGCCCAGCGCCTCAACCATGGAGGCAATCGAGGGCGAAATGGCCTGTACCAGCAGGCCGTCCCAGTCTTCCAGGGTCTCTACCGGCCGGGTGGAGATGAGGGCCATGCCGGTGTAGTTATGCAGGCAGAGCAGCTTCTGGTTGAACTGCTCCTCCAGTATCTCGCCGTACAGTGGGTACAGACCCGGCATCGCCTCGATGTGGGCATCAAGGTTATTGAACAGGAAGGGCAGCTCCACGATGCCCAGCTTGGGCTCGTCGAAGGAGTGGAAGTTGGGGGTGATGGCGCCCAGGTCGGCGGCCCCCGTCCTTACCCCGTCGAGGAGCTCCATAAAGGACAGCATCTGCTCGGCGCCGTAATAGTCGATGGTGTAGTCGGGGCCGGCGCGCTCGTTAAAGGCATCGACGAACACCATCTCGACCTCGCCGTATTCCATCAGGGCGGCGCTGGCCATTTTCATTACCACCGGCTCGTCCGGCCCGGAATCGCAGGATGCGAACACGCCACCGAACGTAGCTGCCACCAGGATGACACAGAGTAAAACTGATAGTCTCTTCATTATCGGTAAATACCTCCTTTTCAATTGGGCGGGTAAAGCGTTAACCTCATTGATGTTCGCTGACTATCACCCCCTTTTCCCGGAAGAACTCCGCTATGTTTTCCGAAATCCGGCCGGCCGTGGCCACGACCTGCTTGACGGCGTCGTCCACAATCGGGGCCAGGCGGCTCTCCGGCCCTACCAGGCTCAGGGCCACCGGCCAGAAGTAGTTGCGGACGGGGGCGGATACGCAGAGGGCCCCCACAATCCTCTCCCCGCAGCTGACGGCATAGCCCTGCTGCCGGATCAGCCGTATCTGGGCCACCAGGGTCTTCTTATCGGTAACGGAACGCCCGGTTACCTGCCTGATTTTGATATTTTTCATGAACGCTCTCAGCTCTTTATCGTCGAGCTCGCCCAGCAGCACCTTGGCCGCCGCGCCGACGAATATGGGCCCCACCGGGTCGCTGCCCTCGAATACCTTTATCTTGTGCTTGCTGATGATATCGTAGAGGAGGGTGTAATGGCTGCCCACCATGATGTTAAGCTCCACGTTTTCCCCGGTCACGTCCCACAGCTCCTTTATCTCCTCCATGGCGCAGGTAATCAGGAAATAGTGGTTCGTCTCGGGGTTGGAGGCGAGCTTGGTCACCAGCGGGCCCAGGTGATAGCGGCGCGTCACCGGGTCGTGCGCCACCATGAGCAGCCCGTCCAGCGTCTGCAGCAGCCGGTAGACGGTGGGCTTGGTGAGGGTGGTGTGGTTGCTGATGTCGGTCAGGGTGTGCAGGCCGTTATGCAGGCATTCCAGGATACTGACGGCGCGACCGACCGAGCGTATCGACGTGGCATTCCGGGGGGTTTTTACGGCGGAATTTCGCATAGTGAAATAATTATTTCTGTTCTGTACGTCCCATTATAGCATTATTTAGCGGCCTGTCAAATTTTTCCAGAAGTGTGGATTGATTGGCCGGGACGCTGTATGATACAGTTTTACAGGGACGCCGGCCGGCTTGAGTATAAGCCCATGAACGAGATGTACGCCGCGTATGTCTCCGGGTGAAGGCGTCTTCGCGGGGGCCGGGCCGTTAATTCCATGCCTGTACTGATACTGAATTTCCAGGGGAGGTAGCTATGAAGGTAGGTTTCATCGGCATCGGGGGGATGGGGAAACACATGTCCCGCCGCATCCTCGAGGCCGGCTACGGTCTTACCGTCCATGATTTGAGAAAGGAAGCCGCCCTGCCGCTGCTGGAAAAGGGGGCCGCCTGGGCCGGCTCGCCCCGGGAGGTCGCCGAGGCATGCCGGGTGGTCATCTCCAGCCTGCCGACACCCCGGAGCGTCGAGGGGGTGGTTTACGGGGATAAAGGTCTCAAGGCCGGGTGGAAAGAAGGAGATATCTACGTGGACATGAGCACCAACTCGCCCTCCACCGTAAGGAAAATAGCCGAAGACGCCAAAGCCATGGGAGTGACCGTGCTCGACGCCCCGGTCAGCGGCGGGACGAAAGGGGCCGAGCAAGGCACCCTGACCATAATGGTGGGCGGCGACCCGGCTACCGCCGGGGAAATCGAGGGAATCTTCAAGGCCATGGGCCAGAACATCTACCCCGTGGGCGATGTCGGCTGCGGCAACGTCGCCAAGCTGGTGAACAACATGATTTCGCTGGCCTGTAATTCGATATCGGCCGAGGGCTTCGTCCTCGGCGTCAAAGGCGGCCTTCATCCGCAGGTCTTGTGGGACATCATTTCGCGGAGCACCGGCGATAACTGGTGCATGGAGCAATACCCCCAGACGACTTTCCGGGGTCACTTCGAGCCCGGATTCAGGGTAAGCCTGGCGTATAAGGATATCGGGCTGGCGCTCGACCTGGGCGAGGAGTACGCCGTACCCCTTCCCGTGGGGCAGGCCGTCCGGAAAGACCTTGAGGATACCATCGCCGCGGGCCTGGGGGATAAAGGGGTGGATGCCGTGATATTACCCCTGGAAGAAGCGACCGGAGTGAAAGTGCGTTTACCCGAGCGATGAAATAACTGACGGTAATTTTTAAGGAGGCGAAATGATTGTCGTTGACAGCGCTGGTGTCGAGGCCGTGCCGACCCGGGACGAAATCGTCGGTGAAGGGCCCGTTTCCCGGAAAGAATTAATCGGTGCCGAAGCTACGGGAGGGTTCAGCGTGCTGCTGGTGACCTTCGGCCCGGGGGCCAGGCTCAACTTCCACACGCATACCTACGAGCAGATTCTCTACGTCACCGAGGGAAAGGGCATCGTGGCCACCCGCCAGAAGGAGCATATCGTCACCCCGGGAGCGGTGGTCTATATCGCCCCGGGTGAGGTTCACTGGCATGGCGCCACCGAGGACGCCTCCTTCTCTCACATCGCCATCCAGAAGCCGGGGATACAACTGGCCCGATAAATAGCGGTGTGGAAGAGACGCGGCCTTTTCCTCAAATGCCGGGGGCGGGCTAATCTACATCGGGGAGAATTCACAAGACCTCTCCCCCTTTTCCGGGGCGGAGAGCCAGGCGGCTAATATAACTTATAGTTCGGAGTGGGTCGGTATCGCCGACCTTTATTGCCAGCACGTCCAGTACCAGGCCATGCAGAACCTGTCACGTGCCCTGCCGCAGTTCTACCAGTCGCTCCCGGAGCGGCCGCCGGCCATGGAGTTCGCCCGGACCAGGGCCGACTTCGAGAGTTTCATCGACAGCCACCTGGATAAGAGAGTCACCTTCGGCACGGCTCAAGACAATATGGGGCTGGTACTATGGCGCAATCAGGACAAGCTCAATCTGCACATCGTCAACTACGATTTTAATTATGCTACCGGACTGGTCAACGAGAAGAACGGCCTGTCACTGATGATTGACGCTCAACTTGTCCCACAGCCCTCAAGGGTTGCGGTCATTTCACTAGACCGTCCCGAATTCACCGAACTCCTCTTTAACATTAAGGATGGATTCCTGTCCTTCTCGGTTCCTGCGTTACATGTCTGGGATATCGTTATTATTGAGTAGTGTTTATTAGTGACCTTTTATCAATTACACATTCTGACGTTTTGTGATTTACGATTACATGCACCTAGTCTCTCATGTTCCAAAAGAGATATATATTGTTTGCGTCCTAATTAGGGGTGTATAATTACCATAACTAAAAAGGCTCCCGAGGAGGATTAGATGCCTTCGAGAGGCGAAATTAAAAGCGACAAGATAGAAACCCCGATTTGCGGTAAAATACACGGGGGAAGTGGGATATGAGAATAGGAATCCTTGAGCTATTGAGAGTCGGATCTACCAGAAGATGGGATCATAAGGCATATAATTATCTGATTACCAAGCAATACGCCAGTATCATGCCTCAGACTGTAAGCGTCTGGTGCCGTAATCTTGGCCACGAAGTCTTCTATGCCACCTATTTTGGCAATAAAGATCCCAAGCAACTGCTACCAAACGATCTGGATGTTGTGTTCATCTCAACTTATACTCAGGCAAGTGCACTGGCATACGCGCTGGCAAAGCTGTATCGCAAGGAGAACACTCTTACGGTCATAGGCGGTCCTCATGCTAAACAATTTCCCGAGGATTGTCTGCGTTTCTTTGATATCGTTGTGTGTGACTGTGATAAGACTCTAATAACCGAGATTTTAAGAGATGCCCCTCGTGGAGAAATTCTCACCAGTGGGCGCACCTTTGGCAGTATTCCCAGTGTACAGGAACGGATGCCGGAAATCCGCGTATCCACTTTCCTGGGGGGTAAACCCTTTCCTTTTACTGGAGTTCCGTTGTTAACCAGTATTGGCTGTCCTAATTCTTGTGATTTCTGTATTGATTGGAATAATCCCTATGTACTTTTATCTTTGGACCAGCTAGAAGCAGATATGCGCTATATCTTTCGACATTTCCCCAAAGTGATGATCGGTTTACATGACCCCAATTTTGCCGTGAAATTCGAGCAAGTCTTTGATGTACTGGAAAAGATACCCAATCGCAGGCGCAGCACTTATATAATGGAGACTTCACTATCCATTCTGCGGCGTTCCAGATTGGAGCGGCTGAAAAACATGGGGAAATTCTATATAATTCCCGGCATCGAATCATGGACAGCTTATTCAAAAAAGGTTATAGCCGGGTCCATAAAGGATCCTCGAGAGAAACTGGATAAAGTCATTGAGCAGTTAAATATCATTCGACCTTACGTTGCCGGAATTCAAGCCAATTTCATGTTCGGTCTGGATGTGGATACAGGGGATGAACCTGTAGAGTTGACCAAGGAATTCGCATCTCGAGTTCCCTTCGTTATGCCGAATTTTAATATTCCGGTCCCCTTTGGAAATACTCC
>DAOUEH010000157.1:0-1982 GCA_034430635.1 Dehalococcoidales bacterium
AAAACTCCGTCCGTAATTAAGTCTGCCAATCGATTATCCGATGATAATATTTACCTCTGGCGAGGAGGCTTTGAGTGAACAAGGTTGCTGATATAACGATAACCTCCGATGCCCCCGGCGCCCGGCTCTTCATGCTGGGCAACGAGGCCATCGCCCGCGGGGCCATCGAGGCGGGGGTGCAGGTGGTGGCCTCTTACCCCGGCACGCCTTCCAGCGAGATAACCACCGCCCTGGTGGGAGCGGCCGCTGAACTTGACATGTACGCCGAGTGGTCTGTCAACGAGAAGGTCGCCCTGGAGGTGGCCATGGCGGGGGCCGTGAGCGGGTTGAAGTCGCTGGCCATTATGAAGCACGTCGGCGTCAACGTGGCCCACGACCCGCTGATGTCGGCCAGCTACATGGGCCTGGGAGGGCTGGTGCTGATTACCGCCGACGACCCCGGCCAGTGGAGCAGCCAGAACGAGCAGGACAACCGCTACATCGCCCGGCAGGCCTATATCCCGGTGCTGGAGCCCGCCTCCGCCCAGGAGGCCAAGGACATGATGTCCGATGCCTTTCGCCTCTCCGAGGAGTTCGGGCAGATGTTCATACTGCGCTCGGTGACGCGTATCGGCCACGCCCGCAGCGACGTGGTGCTGGGGGGTATCAACCGGGAAAGGCGCAAGGGGAAATTCGTCAAGAACCCCGTCAAGCTCGTCTGCCTGCCCGCCAACTTCCGCCAGAACCGCCGGCTGGTGGTGCAGCGCATGGAAAAGATACGCCAGGCCGTCGATAGCCTGCCCTATAACCACCTTGAGCTCAAGGAGGGCGCCAAACTGGGCGTTATCGCCAGCGGCATCGCCTATGGCTACGCCCTGGAGGCCATCCAGTGGCTGGGCCTGGAAGACAAAATATCCGTCCTCAAAATCGGCACGCCTTACCCGCTGCCGGTGGAGCTCACCAGAAAGATGCTTGAGGCCGTGCCCGAGGTCGTCGTCGTCGAGGAACTGGAGCCCTTCGTCGAGGAGGCCGTCAAGGTCATCGTCGATGACATGAAAATCGCTACCAAGATTCACGGCAAGGATGTCATCTCGCTGGTCGGCGAGCTGGGCACACGGGCCGCCGCCGAGGCCCTCAGTAAGCTCACCGGCGCCAAACCCCCGGTGGACTTTGCCGAAATCGATAAGATAAAAGAAGAGACGCAGGCCCTGCTGCCGCTGCGCCCCCCGACGATGTGCGCCGGCTGCCCCCACCGCGCCTCGGCCTATGCCATCAACATCGCCGCCCGCCGCTACCAGCAGGAAACTGGTAAAGAACCCGTCAAGACCGGCGATATCGGCTGCTACGCCCTCTCGGCCAATCCCCCGCTCAACGCCGATGACATAGCCGTCTGCATGGGAGGCGCCTTCGGGCTGGCCAACGGCTTCGCCCAGGTACTGGACGCCCCGGTCATCGCCCACCTGGGGGACTCCACCTTCTTCCACTCCGGCATCCCGCCCATGCTCAACGCCGTCTATAACCGGGCCAACATGACGATGGTGGTCATGGACAACTCGACCACCGGCATGACCGGCTTCCAGCCGCACCCCGGCGCCACCGGGGACAGCAGCCACGACATTAAAATCGAGGCCATCGCCCGGGCCGGGGGCGTCAAGTTCGTCGAGGTCGTCGACGCCTTCGACCTGCCCCGGCTCATCGACATCATGGAGCGGGCCATCCGTTTCGAGGGCCCCTCGCTGGTGGTGGCCCGGCGGCTCTGTAATATCCTGGACGCGCGGGAGAAGCGTAAGACCGGCGAGAAGACCGTCCCTTATGTGGTGGATAAAGAGAAATGTTTGGCCGGCAGCCCCCCGGCCTGTCAGGCCACCTGCCCCCTGCACATCGATATCCGCGGCTACGTGGGGCTCATTAAGGAAGGCAAGTTCGACGAGGCATTAGCCTTAATCAAACAGACATTACCCTTCCCCGGTATCATCGGGCGTATCTGCACGCGCCCCTGCGAG
>DAOUEH010000158.1:0-3079 GCA_034430635.1 Dehalococcoidales bacterium
AAGGTGCCCCTGGCCGACGAAAAGACCGTCCGCGAGCTGCGTAAGATGTGCCTCTCCCAGCTGGGGGGGCACGTCGATGTCATGCGCAAGCTGGGCACCACCTTCACCACCGTCCCCTCCATCGAGTCCGGCGACTCGCCGGTGAAGAACTGGGGCGGTCTGGCGGTGAGGGACTTTCCCGATGCCACGCCCCTCGACGGCGAGGTCGTGGCGGAGCGCAAGCTGAAGCGCGTCGCCTGCTACCAGTGCCCGATAGGCTGCGAGGCGATTCTGAAGGCCGGTAAGGGCGAGTACCGCTACGCGGCGGGCTCCTTCCGCCCCGAGTACGAGACCATCGTCATGCTGGGGAGCAACTGCCTCATCGACAATATCGAGTCCATCATCAAGGCCAACGATATCTGCAACCGCCAGGGCGTCGATACCATCTCCGCCGGGGCCGTCATGGCCTTCGTCATGGAGTGCTACGAGAAGGGCCTCGTCACCAAGAAAGACACCGGCGGCATCGAGATGACCTGGGGCAACCACCGCGCCATGGTGGCCATGCTGGAGAAGCTGGCCCGGCGCGAGGGCTTCGGCGACGTCATTGCCGACGGGGTGCGCATAGCCGCGCAAAAAATAGGCCCCGCCGCCGGCGAATACGCCATCCACGTGCACGGCCAGGAGGTGCCCGGCCACAACCCCATCGCCTCTTTCGCCATGGGCACCACCTACCTCACCAACGCCACCCCGGCCCGCCACACGCAGGGCTCGGAGGAGCACCACCAGGAGGGCTTTATCCCCTCTTTCGATAAGAGCTCCTGCCGGGGGCGGGGCAAGGCCCACGCCAAGGGCGCCAAGTTCCAGCACGCCCTGATGTGCACCGGGATGTGCCTCTTCGTCAACATGGCCATACCCAAGGCCGAGAACATCGCCGATTTCGTGCGGGCCGTCACCGGCTGGGACGTTACCACCGAGGAGCTTATCGAGACCGGCGAGCGCATCGAGAACATGCGCTGGGCCTTCAACATCCGCGAGGGCGTGAACCAGCGGCATTTCACCATCTCCGATAGGCTTTTAGGCCGCCCGCCCCACCAGGAAGGCCCCCTGGCCGGGGTCGCCGTGGACGCCGAGGCCCTGGTGAACGAGTACCTCGCCGAGATGCACTGGGACTTCAGCCGCGGCGGGCCCAGCGGCCGCAGGCTGCGGGAGCTCGGGCTGGAAGACGTGGCCGACGCGCTGGGGCTATAGGCCGCACTGAGCATAATACAATGAGGAGGATACCCTGTTATGAACAACCTGGAGGGTAAAGTCGCCCTGGTCACCGGGGCCGCCAGCAAGCGGGGGATGGGTCACGCCATCGCCCTCCGGCTGGCCGGGGAAGGCGCCGACGTGGCCGTGACCGATAAGTTCGCCGCGCCCCAGAGCCTCTTTCCCGGCGACAAGGGCTGGGGCGGGCTGGATGAGGAGGCCGCCGAAATCAAGCAGCTGGGGCGTAAGGCCCTGGCCGTCGTGGCCGATATCGCCGACGGCCAGGAAGTCGATAAGCTGGTGGCCGAGACGGTGAAAAAGCTCGGCAAGATAGATATCCTGGTGCACTGCGCCGCCATCCGCGGCCCGGTGGGCAAGCCCGCCGTGGAGCTATCCGAGGCGGAGTGGCGGGTCATCCTGGACGTGAACACCACCGGGGCCTTCCTTGTCTCCAGGGCGGTGGCCAGGCACATGATTGCCCGCGGCCAGGGCGGGCGGATACTGCACATCGCCTCGATGGCGGGGACGCACGGCGTCAACGGCTCCATTGCCTACTGTGCCTCCAAGTACGGCGTCATCGGGCTGGTGAAGACACTGGCCCTGGAGCTGGGGCCGCATAACATCAACGTCAACGCCATCAACCCCGGCGCCATCATCACCAACCTCCGCGACGAGACCTTTCAGAAGCGGAGCCAGGAGCAGGGCGTCTCCTGGGAGGAGGCCCAGCAGGCCGACTACGCCATGATGAGCAAAATGATACCGCTGGGGCGGCTGGGCAAGGTCGAGGAGGTGGCCGACCTGGCCTATTTCCTCGTCTCCGACCTGTCCGTCTACATCACCGGCGAGACCGTCGGCATCGGCGGGGGGATTATCTAGCCGTAGACTCAGGCGGGAGCGATATGGATGCGATAGTTGAGTTCGTCAGGGCCTACGACCGGATAAGGTATGAAGATATCCCCGCCCCGGCCATCGCCGCGGCCAAACAGGAGGTGCTCGATAGCCTGGCCGCCGCCCTGGGGGGCTCGGGGGAGGCGGGCATCGGCGGGCTGGTGGAGGTGGTCAAGGAGTGGGGCGGAACGCCCCAGGCCACCGTCATCGCTTACGATTTCAAGTGCCCGGCCCCTTACGCCGCCCAGGTCAACGCCAGCATGACCCACGCCCTGGACTACGACGACGGCCACCCCGTGGCGCAGGTGCACATCGGCTGCGTGGCCGTGGCGACCTGCCTGGCCGCCGCCGAGCGGATGGAGGGCCGGAGCGGGCAAGATGTAATCGCGGCGCTGGCAACAGGCGCCGATTTCCTGGCCCGGCTGGGGCTGGCCAGCCACCCCGGCGGCAGCCTCATCAAGAGCGGCTGGCACCCCACCCCCCTCTTCGGCCACCTGGGGGCCGCCCTCATGGCGGGGCGCCTCATCGGCCTGGACGAGGCCGGGATGGTCAACGCCCTGGGCATCGCCTACCACCAGTGCGCCGGCAACTCCCAGTGCGTCAACGACGGGGCCCTCACCAAGCGGATGGGGCCGGGGCTGGCGGCGCGGAGCGGCATCACCGCCGCCCTCATGGCCGAGCGGGGGATAACCGGGGCGCATAACGTCCTCGAAGGCGAGTACGGCCTCTTCCGGCAATTCATGGGCGGCGACTACGACCGCGACCGCCTGCTGGCCGGTCTGGGCCGGGCATTCGAGGGCGTCAATATCGGCTTTAAGCCCTACCCCTGCTGCGGCTTCGCCCACGCCTTCATCGACGCCGCCCTGTCGCTCGGGTCGCGGCACAACATAGAAGTGAGTAAGATTAAGACTATCACCGCCTACTGTGGGGACACGTCTTACGAGATAAGCCAGCCCCCGGAGGT
>DAOUEH010000159.1:0-3181 GCA_034430635.1 Dehalococcoidales bacterium
AGTAGATTATGCCACTTTTACTACTATACAATTAACCAATTATTTGTCAATTTCAAGTTTCTTTACGTTACTTCCATTTTGTTGCCAGTACTTACAGACGAGTATTCTAGAACACGGTAACAAAATGGGATTGGGGCCGTACGGGGCCCGGCCCGCCCCGTTTTGACACTACCCCGGCGATGCAGTATCATAAGCATAACCCCACCTAGTTAGCGAGGAGGAAATACTTCATGGCCGATAGCAAATACGAAAAATACGCTGTCCGCAAGCCCATCTACGAGGCGGGCCCCGGATACAAAGGGCGGCAGAGCCCCACCATGACATTTATGAGCTCCAAGCAGGTACCCGAGGCCAATTACTACATCGAGCTGGGCTGGATTTACGATATGCCCAGCCCCAACCCCCATATCCACGAGCACGTCCACGACTACGACGAAATCGTCATCCACTGGGGCGGCAACCCCGAGACCCCGCAGGTGCTCGGCGGCGAGATAACCTTCTACATCGGCGGCCAGCCCATCACCTTCAATACCACCACCGGTGTCTTCATCCCCAAGGGCGTGCCCCACGGCCCGCTCGTCTGGAACAAGTTCGAGTTCCCCCACATCGAGATGGCCATGATGCTCGGCACCGGCGACCCCTTCAAGGGCTGGGGCGAGAGCGGCATCGCCAAACCCAAGGAGGGCCTGCCCGTCAAGAAAGACAAGTTCGACTACGAGCAGTACGTTATCCGCAGCCCGATGCGGGAGGCGGGGGGCAACTTCGAGAGCGGGCGCCAGAGCCCGACGATGACCTACATGAGCCGCCAGCAGATAAACGTGGCCAACTATTACATCGAGTTCGGCTGGATATGGGACATCGTCAAGCCGGGCATCCCCGAGATGATGCACAAGAAGTTCGACGAAATCGTGCTGCACATCGGCGGCGACCCCGAGAACCCCGAGGACCTGGGCGGCGTCATGGAGTTCGGCATGGGCGGCGACATGCTCCAGTTCGATAAGAGTTATGGCATGTACGTTCCCCGCGGCCTGCGCCACGGCCCTCTCAACTGGCTCGAGGTCAGGAAGCCCTTCATCGAGATGGCCATCATGCTCAACTGCGGCACCATGATGGAAGGCTGGGGCGATAGCTTCTTCGGCCCGGACGGCAAGCCCATGGACGTGAGACAGCGCCCGGGGTCGTAACCGTACCCGTTAGTATACCAAGATAGATTGCCGCGTCGCTGGCGCTCCTCGCAATGACAGGGCGGATTGGCTGGATTCCCGCATCCGCGGGAATGACAATCTCTTACTACGGGCTAAGCCGCGGATGACACGGGGCGGCCCGGGTGGGAATAGATACATCCGCCGGGCGGGGAAGGGTGAAATTCATGGCCGAAATGAAGACGGCTAAATACATCGTAACCGGCGTCAAACCCAACCTGAAGCTGCCTCCCCACCGCAGCCCCGCCGAGCTCGTCATGGACGGCACCGGGGGCATGCCCACCCGCGTCATGTGGCTGGACGGCGACCGCGTCCCCGGCGGATTCTATACGGAATGCGTCTGGATATGGCCGCACTGCGCCTCGGAAGACCCGGTCTCCCCACCCCACACCCACCCTTTCGAGGAAATTATCACCTTCTTCGGGACGAACTTCGACGACCCCGAGGACCTGGGGGGCGAGGTGGAGCTCTGGCTCGACGGCGAGCGGCACGTCATGACACGCAGCTTCCTGGCCTATATACCGGCGGGGATGGAGCACGGCCCGCTCATCGTCCGCCGCGTGGAGCGCCCCATCTTCCACTTCACGGTGGGGCCGTCCCAGCAGTACGCCTGACCAACGGGCAACACCAAAGATAGATTGCCGCGTCGCCTGCGGCTCCTCGCAATGACAAGCCGGGGCGGCGGGGCTAGCTACGGGCTAAGCCGCCGATGATGAGGGCGGCCGGGTGGGAATAGATAACTCCGCCGGGGCGGAGGGGCTGGATTCCCGCCGGAGTTTACCCCGTACTCCGATACGGGGCGGGAATGACATTTTCTTATTATGGGCTAAGCCGCCACAATTCCCTACTCGAACCCGTGGAACGTGGCAATTTTATCCAGCGGCTCCCGGGCGGTGCGCGACTTGTTGGCCGGGCTGTCCCAGTCCGGGTAGCCGATGGAAATCCCCAGGGCGATGAGCTTATCGGGCGGTATCTTTAGCACCCGCCGGATGATGTCCGGGTAGACCACCGCCTGCGCCTGGGCTATCGTCCCCAGGCCGTGACTGGTCGCCAGCAGCATGATGTTCTGCATCACCGCGCCGCTGTCGTAGAGCGCCCAGACATTGAGGCCCTTCTCCTGGGCGAAAAAGGCCTTCCCCACCAGCAGATAGATACAGGTAGAGGCGCCGTAGTGCCGGAAGTTCTCCAGCATGCGGGCCTCCATGTCTTCCTCGGTCATTTCCTTGCGGTCTTTGGGCTGCAGCGCCCGGATGCGGGCCATGTACGGCTCGGGGTACTCGTAGGGCCGGGCGACCTCGGAATATGGCTCCCGCATCCCCTTCTTGATGAAGCCCTCCTCTATCTCCTTGAGGGGCTGGCCGCTGGCCACGGCGAACTCCCAGGGCTGGGTATTGGCCCAGGAGGGCGCCCGCAGGGCCGGCTCCATTATCTTCTTGATTAAGTCCAGGGGGACGGGGTCGGGTTTGAAGGCCCGGATACTCCGCCGCTCCCGAATGGCCTCGCTGATTTCCACGTTTTGCCTCCTTATTGAGTGACTGATATTAAAATTATCATCATACCGCTGTTCTAAAGTCAAATCGAGGCCGCTATTGACAAAACCCCGACCGGGCCTTACCATGATAAGGCGCCAAATCGCGACGGGAAAGGCAGATGGGACTATTCAGCCGCAAGACCCCCGGTGACGTCATCTTTCTCATGCCGGTGCGCCTCTCCGGGGAGGAGACCCCCCGCGGGCAGGTCAGGATGCTCTACTGCAACGCCGCCGGCCGGGTCTACACCACCGTTATCTCACGCGCCGTTTACGACCGCGCCCGCGACGGCGCCGCCCGCATGGAGCGCCAGAACAAGCCCTTCGCCACCCTCGGCCTGGACGTGGGCGGGGGCCGGTTCGCCGCCGCCACGGTGGAGGTAAACTCGGAGGAGGCCTGGGCGCTGGAGCACATCCTGGAGCACGCCCTGGAGAGAGGCCGGGTGCCGGA
>DAOUEH010000160.1:0-3708 GCA_034430635.1 Dehalococcoidales bacterium
CCACGGCGATGACGGGGTAGGCCCCGGAAAAGGCCGCGCCCTGGATGGAGTTGAGGCCGACGCCGCCCGTCCCCACCACCACCACGCTGCTCATGGCCCTGACCCTGGCGCGGTTGACCACCGCCCCGAAGCCGGAGGTAACCCCGCAGGCCAGCAGGGCCGCCCGGTCGAGGGGCATATCGGCGGGGACTTTTGTCACCAGCTCCTGAGGCACGGTGGTATACTCGGCGAAGCCGCCCACCGGCCCGGCCATCAGCGCCAGGCGCTCGCCCTTCCTATTGGCGTGCTTGGGCCGCATGAAGGCGCCCCGCTCCGTGCAGAAGTGGCGCAGCCCCACGGTGCAGTAGTAGCATTGTCCGCAGCCGGTGCCCACCGTGCCGATGACCACCGTATCGCCGGGGGCCAGCCTGGTGACCCCCTCGCCCACCTCATCCACGTAGCCGGCCGTCTCGTGACCGGCCAGGCCGGGCAGGGGAGAGGGGATTTCCCCGGTGAGGAAGTGGAGGTCGCTGTGGCAGACGGCCGTTACCGCCACGCGTACCTTCACCTCGCCTTTTCCCGGCGGGTCGACGGTCACGCCGTCCTCGACGACCAGGGGTTTATTCACTTCGTAGCAGATGGCGGCTTTCATGGAAGCATCCCTTTCTATTATTAGATATTGATTATTTGAACATGATTACATTGCGCAGGCCCTCACCTTTTTCGGTGGAGGCGACGGCCTCGTTTATTTTCTCCAGAGGGTAGCGGCCGGTGATGAGCTCGTCCAGCTTGAGGCGGCCGCTCTGGTACATCGCCACCAGGTTGGGGATATCTATCCGGAGATTGGCGGCCCCCATGAAGCCGCCGATGATGTTCTTCTCGGTGGGTATCAGCTCCAGCGGCGAAAGCGAGAGCTGGTCTTTGAAGTTGGGCAGCCCGATGAGGACGGTGGTGCCGCGCTGGCCGGTGAAGGAAATGCCCTGCTTGATGGCGGCGATGCTGCCCACGGTCACGAAGACGTAGTCCGCCCCCCTCCCGCCGGTAAGCCCGCGGATGGTCTCGACGGCGTCTTTACTGGCGGCGTTGACGGCGTGGGTCGCCCCGAAGTCGCGGGCCATCTTCAGCTTGCCTTCCAGCACGTCCACGGCGATGACGGGGTAGGCCCCGGTGTAGGCCGCCCCCTGTAGGGCGTTGACGCCCACGCCGCCGATGCCCATGACGACGACGCTCTCGAAAGGCTTTACCTGCGCCCGGTTGACCACCCCGCCGAAACCGGTACTGACGCCGCAGGCCAGGAGCGCCGCCCGGTCGAGCGGCATTGCCGCCGGTACCTTGACCAGCTGAGATTGATTGACGATGACGGCCTCGGCGAAGCCGCCGATGTTGCCCCGCTGGAACACCGGCTCTCCCTTTTTATTCTTGAGGCGCGGCGCCGCCGGCGGGTCGAAGCGGTGCTGGCAGAGGTGAGGCAGGCCGGTAATACAGTAGTAGCACTGGCCGCAGGACGCCAGCAGGGAAACGACCACGGGGTCGCCGGGCTTAAAGGAGGTTACCCCCGGGCCGCACTCGTCCACGTAACCGGCCGACTCGTGCCCGCCGACGAAGGGCAGCGGGCCGGGCAGCTCGCCCTTCATGTCGTGGATATCGCTGTGGCAGACCGCCGTCGCCATAAGCTTCACCCTGACCTCTCCCTGGCCGGGCGGGGCAAGCTCGATTGCTTCCAGTACCAGGGGTTGGCCGAACTCGTAGCAGACAGCCGCTTTCATGGGGACCTCCTTAATCTTACGGATGAACCAGTCACCAATATGAGGCTATAACATAGGCCTCATTCAAGTCAATCTCGGCTCCGGGCGGGGGCTATACCATCAGAGGGACGGGGCCTCCTCGGAGACGAGGAAGAGCCAGTCACCGGCCTCGAGGACGGTATCGGCCGGCGGGTTGAGCCGGCACTGCCCGTCCCGCTCGATGCCGATGGCGATGGCGTCGCTGCGGCTCTTCAGCTCCTGGAGGGCGTCGGTAAAGGGCCGCCCCGCGTATCCCGCCGGCAGGGCCACCCGGTAAATCTCGTTGCCCTGCCCCCCGGAGACGAGCTCGCGGGTGATGCGGTTGACGGCGGGGTTCTGCAGGGACATCGCCAGGAGCTTGGAGGTGAGTGACGAGGTATTGACGACGATATCGCAGCCGGCCCGGGCCAGGTGCGGCTCGTTGTTGGCGTCGTTGAGCTGGGCGCAGCTGATGATGGCGGGATTGGTCGCCTCGATGGCCAGCACCGTCAGCACCGTCTTCTGGTCGGCGGCGGGGGTAGCGTTCTCCGCCAGAATGATGGCATAGGCGGCCCTGGCGATGTCCGCCTTCTCCAGGACGCCGACCTCGGAGGCGTTGCCGCGGACGAAGCTGACCTTGGGGTCGTCGATGGGTTTCCTCTCGATATACTCGTCGATGATGGTAATCGGCGAAGCCTGGAACGCGTCGCTGAGCCGCAGCTCGCTGACGATGTCCGCGGCGGCGTTGTTCCACCCGCAGATAACGATGTGCCCCCTAGAACTGATTTTAGCCATGCCTCTCACCCCTTTTGTCCATTTATCGTATACGGCAACCCCGATGATACTGACGAGGGAGACCATGAGCACCGGCCCGCCGATCATGCAGAGCACACCGATGACGCGCCCGGCGACGGTTACCGGCACCATGTCGCCGTAACCCACCGTGGTCATCGTCACCAGCGTCCACCACAGGCAGTTCCAGATACTGGCGAACTGGCTTCCGGCGGTGCCGCCTTCGGCCAGGTAGGTGCCCACCGTCCCCAGGAGAACGAAAAATATGCCGCCGTAGAGGACGACGCGCCGGCTGGTATGGGCCGTCACCCTGAAGATGCGCAGCATCGCGGCGAAGATAACCATGGGTATTATCCCCCCGTCGTAAAAATTACTAAATCGCCGTCACCGGGACAGTAGTAGGATATAGTCAGCGCCGCCGTGCTGTCAAACCGGGGGATAGATGAAGAATTGCCTGCGGAAAACCACGCCCCTGGATAATACTTGACAATACATAGCACATATTATATTATTGAAAAACTTGCTGACAGGGCAGGGCTATTATAAAGTGGTTCGGATTATCAATTCTCTTTTAGAGAAATAAATGATAAAGGAAGGAAATCATTATGGCAGCAAAATTTGAACTTTACAAGGACAAAGCCGGTGAGTTTCGCTGGAGGCTACGCCACACGAACGGCAATATCATCGCCGACTCCGGTGAAGGCTATACCACCAAGGAAAATGCCATCAACGGGATAAATTCCGTCAAGGAAAACGTGGCCAAGGCCGATGTGAAAGAGCTGCCCGCCAAGGCGGCCCCCAAGGCCAAGCCCGCGGCACCGAAACCGGCCGCGGCGATGCCCAAGGCCGTCAAATATTCCCCGGGAATGGGCGAGGCCGAAGATAACAGCAGCGTGGTCGTTACCACGGTGGTGATTGCCGCGGTAGCCTTCTTCGTCATCGGCGGGGGCATCGCCCTCATCGCCATGGGCGCGCTCTAGCCGGGCAGGTTCTGCCGCTACTTTTTAGCTCTATTCTATTTACGGATAACCGAGTAATAGATAATAGGAGGAATAATCATGGCCGCTACTTTTGAGCTTTATACCGATAAGGCCGGTGAATACCGCTGGAGGCTACGCCACTCTAACGGCAATATCATTGCCGACTCGGGCGAGGGCTATACCACCAAGGACAA
>DAOUEH010000161.1:0-4169 GCA_034430635.1 Dehalococcoidales bacterium
GGCTTCGCCCCTCTTGGACACCCCGTATTATTCAGGTGTTGGCACTCGCTTCGGACGCCCTGTATATATAATGGGGCTGGCGCTCCTCTCCGCAAGCTACTCCCCTTTCGGGGTGGGGCGTGGGAAAGCTGCGGGCTAAGCCGTGGATGCCGCGAGGGCGGATTGGGTGGGAATAGATAACCCAGAAAGGGGAGGAGAGAGGGATTTCCCCCAAAGCAAAATCCCCGGCGCCTATAAAAACACCGGGGATTTAATTACTACTGTAATTGACGCTTAGAGTCCGGCGGCCTGGATGATTGCCGGCACCTTCTTCTCCCAGCCGATAGCCATGATATGCACGCCCTGGCACATGGGCTTCATCTGCCGGATGAGGTCGGCGGCAATCTGGATGCCGGTCTTCTCCCGGTCTTCCTTGGGGGCGTCGGCCATTTTCTGGATAATATCATCCGGCACGACGACGCCGGCCACGTTGGCGTTCATGTAGCGGGCCATACCGGCGTTCTTGAGGGGAATGATGCCGGCCATGACGGGTGCCTTGTATTTATCCACCCGCTTCATGAACTTGCCGAAGGACTTGGCGTCGTAGACGGCCTGGGTCTGGAAGAACCTGGCCCCGGCGGCTATCTTGCGCTCCATCTTGGCAATCTGCAGCTCCGTGGAGGCCTCGGTGTTGGACTCCACCTTGACCACCGCCCCGGCGTAGAAGGCGGGCTTGCCCGCCAGCTCGTTGCCGGCCAGGTCGTAGCCCTCGTTGAGGCGGCTGATGGCCTGGAGCAGGGTAACCGAGTCCAGGTCGAAGACGGCCTTGGCCTGGGGGTGGTCGCCGAGCTGCGGCAGGTCGCCGGTGAGGGCCAGCACGTTCTTGATGCCGAGCACCCAGGCGCTGAGGAGGTCGGACTGCAGGGCGATGCGGTTGCGGTCGCGGCAGGTCATCTGGAAGATGGGCTCCAGCCCGCCGGCGACGGCCAGGTAGGAGGTCACCAGCGACCCCAGGCGCATCACCGAGCTCTGCTGGTCGGTAACGTTGGCGGCGTCCACCTTACCTTTGAGCACCTCGATATTCTCTTTAATCTCGGTGGTATCGGTGCCCTTGAGCGGGCCGAACTCGCAGGATATGGCGAACTTCCCCGATTCCAGTTTCGATTGCAGGCTCACGCTTTCACCTCCTGGTCATGATTCTCCAGCGCGTAGCGGGAGGTGGCTAGCATCTCGGGCCGGGCCGCCAGCTTGTTATGGTCGAGCGGGTCGAGGGCGACCTTGAGCTTATCCAGCTGGCCCCTGGCCTTGAGACGGTTATAGATGAGCTCCCAGCCGCAGTCCTTGTCCGGCGAAAGCTCGCACTTGCCGTTATTGGCCCCGCCGCAGGCCCCGCTGACCAGGCTCTTGGTGCAGGCGGTGAGGGGGCAGATACCGCCGGTATAGTCCAGCAGGCACTGGCCGCACTCGTAGCAGCGCTCGCTGCCCGGCCACTCGCCGCGGCTGCCGCCCAGATTGACGGTGTTGCAGGCGGGGTGGCAGACCTTGTTCACGGCGGCGGCCACCGCCTGAATGCCGATACCGCAGGTCATCACCAGGATGGAATCGGCGGCCTTCACCTCGTTCACCTTGCCGCGCAGGCCGCTCTTGACCAGGGCCTTCTCGCAGAGAAAGTCGATGACCTTGGTGCCGGTGACCTTCTTGCCGGCCGCTTCCAGTTTGGTCTTCATCTCGGCCACCTGCTCCGGGCCGCCGCTGCCCGAGGACTGGGCGCAGCCGTTGCAGCCCAGTATGAAGACGCTCTTTTCGCCTTCAAGATATCCCAGGACTTCTTCCAACGGTTTTGGCTCTGATAGAATCATCTCGCCTCCTTTGCCTAAACGACCCTGAACTTACCCAGGTCTCGACCTTTGGGGGTGACCATATGGATGGAGCAGGCCATGCACGGGTCGAAGGAGCGGATGATGCGCACCACTTCGAAGGGGTTTTTCTCGTCCTTGACCCTGGTGCCGATGAGAGCCTGCTCGATGGGGCCGTGCTGCCCCTTGTCGTCCATCGGGCCCACGTTCCAGGTGGTGGGCACCACGCACTGATAGTTGGCAATCTTCTTATCTTTGATTTCAATCCAGTGCCCCAGGGCGCCGCGGGCGGCATCGGTCAGTCCCATGCCGGACGCCTCCTCGGGGATTTCGTACTCGACGTAGGCCGGCTCGCCCGGCTTGAGCTGGAGCGCCCAGCCTTCCAGCGAGTCGGCGATAATCTTGGCCGAGAGCGCCCGCGCCAGGTGGCGCCCCAGCACCGAGAAGAGGGCGGCGGGCGGGGCGTTGAGCGCCTTCAGGGAGTCGTTGACCAGCGCCTGGGCCGTCTTGTCGCCCCTGGCGTAGCTCACGGCCACCCTGGCCAGCGGGCCGACCTCGTAGACCTGGCCGTCGTAGCGCGGCGACTTCGTCCAGGAGTAGGCCCCCGGCTTGCCGTACTGGGGTTTGGTATCCCCTTTGGAGGGGTGGCGGTTGGTGGTGGCGTCCTCGTACCAGGAGTGCTTGACGTACTCGGTTATCTTGTTCGTGTCCAGGTCGCCGGGCTTAAGGTCGGCGCCGACGGTGCCCTGCTTGAAGAGGCGCGCCCGCCGCGTGTAGTCCGGGCTGCCGCCTTCCAGGTCGAAACTGCCGTAGGAGAGGAGCTTTTTACAGCCTACGCCGATTTCGGCGTAGTCCGGGTAGGCCCCGGCCACGGCCAGCACGTCGGGGATATAGACGTTATCGATGAAGTCCTGGAGGATTTTTATCTTCCAGATATAGGCCATGATGTTGTCCACCGTGGGGGTGGAGGTCACGCCGCCGGGGACGACGCCGACGCTGTGGGGAATCTTGCCGCCGAAGATGCTGACGGCCTCGTGGCCGATGCGGCGGATTTCCAGCGCCCGGACGTAGTGGGCCACCGCCTGCTGGTTGACCTCCGGAGGGAGGCGGTAGTCGCCCTCGTACCGGGGCAGGAACGGCCCCAGCGCCCCGCGGGCGATGAAGTCCTTGACGGAGTTGAGCTGGGAGTCGTTGCCCTCGTAAGAGGCGACATCGGCGACGTTGACGTAGTCCAGGGCGGTGAGGTGGTAGAAGTGGAGGACATGGTCCTGGGCGATGTGGGCCCCCTGGATAAGGTTACGGATGATGCGGCCGTTATCGGGTATCTTAGCGGCGATGCCGAAGGCGCTGTCCAGGCTGAGCGTGGCCGCAATGCCGTGCGACTGGGGGCAGACGCCGCAGATGCGCTGGGTGATTACCTGGGCATCCCTGGGGTCGCGCCCCCGCAGGATGATTTCAAAGCCGCGGAAGAGGTTGCCGGTGGTGCGGGCGTCCTTGACGACGCCGTTCTCCACGGTGCACTCCACCTTGAGATGCCCTTCGATTCTGGTGACGGGGTCGATAACAATCTTGGCCATTATTTTTCCTCCTTATCGGCCCAGTAGGCACCGACGACGGGCAGCTCCACGTCGACGAGCTTCTCGTAGAAGGGCGCCGTGTCGTCGGGGAACTCCGGCTGGGTGCAGCCGTTGCAGGGCGCCCCGGCCCCGATTACCCAGTTGGTGCCGCCGTTCCAGCGCCTCAAGGGGCAGTCGGCGTAGGTGATGGGCCCCTTGCAGCCCAGCTCGTAGAGGCAGCCCTCGTCGCCGAACTTCTTGGCGAACTTGCCCTCGTCGAAATAGGCGCGGCGGGGGCAGTTTTCGTGGATGAGCTTGCCGTAGAAGGCCTTGGGGCGCAGCAGGTCGTCCAGGTCGTCGGCGGCGGGCAGGCCATTGAGGATAATCCCCGCCACCGTCCCCACGAACCAGTCGGGGTGGGGCGGGCAGCCGGGGATGTTGATAAGCGGCTTCTTGATGTTTTTGGCGGCCAGCACCTGGCTCACCGGCTGGGCCTGGGTGGGGTTGGGCTTGGCCGCCGGTATGCCGCCGAAGGCGGCGCAGGTGCCCAGGGCGATGACCGCCAGGGCGTCCTGCGATAGCTCGACGACCCTCTGCAGCATCGTCACCGGCTTACCGTCGCGCTCGCCGACGGCCCCGTAAACTGCATCGGTGGCGGTGGGGACGGCGCCGTCCACGACGAGGACGTACTCGCCCTTTTTCTCCCTGGCGGTGTCCTCCATTGCCTCGATGGCGAGGTCGCCCGCGGCGGCCATGATGACCGGGTGAAAGCGGAGGT
>DAOUEH010000162.1:0-18128 GCA_034430635.1 Dehalococcoidales bacterium
ACGATGCTGTGCGCTATTTCCCTGCCGAGTTCGCCTCCGGGAAATATCTTGAGCCTGGCAAGCAGGCCGCCGATGATGACGGTTATACCCGAGGCGAAGGAATAGAGGATGACTTCCAGAATCGCATTCACAGTTGCCAGTATAGCATAGCCGGCTGGCTCTTGGTATGGAGGAGAGGGGGGGTCAGGGGGATGGGCTACAGCTTATTCTCTAAAACTCCGACCTTCCCTCCAGGGCGCGGGTCAAAGTCACGTCGTCGGCGTACTCTAATTCGGTGCCGTAGGGCAGCCCCCGCGCCAGCCGGGTGACCCGGATGCCGAGGGGAGAAATAACGCGGCTTAAGTACATGGCCGTCTGCTCGCCTTCCAGGTTGGTGTTGGTGGCCAGGATGACCTCGCTGACGGTGCCGTTCTGGAGGCGGGCCAGCAGCTCGCGGATGCGGATGTCGTCGGCGCCGACGCCCTCGGTGGGCGAGATGGCCCCGTGGAGGACGTGGTATTGCCCCTTGTAGACGCCGGTGTGTTCCAGCGCCAGGATGTCCTGCGGCTGCTCGACGATGCAGACCTGGCTGGTATCACGGGAGGGATTGCGACAGATGGGGCAGGGGTCGTCCTCGGTGACATTGCAGCAGGTGGAGCAGAGGGTGATTCGCTGTTTGAGGTTCGAGAGCGCCTCGGCGAGCGCCCGGGCCGTTTCCTCCGGCGAGCGCAGCAGGTGGAAGGTGATGCGCTGGGCGCTCTTGGGCCCGATGCCGGGCAATTTCGCGAACTCCTGGGCCAGCCGGCCGATGGCGTCTTGAGCGGGGGTGGGGTCTTGCTTCAAGTTTTACTCCTACGTCAAGCCCGGTATTTTCAGCCCGCCGGTGAGCCCGCCCATTTTCTGGGCGGCGGCTTCCTGGGCCCTGGCCTGGGCCTCGCGGACGGCGGTGAGCACCATGTCCTGGAGCATCTCGACGTCCTCCGGGTCGACCACCTCCGGTGAGATTGTGACCGACTGTATCTGCTGCTGGCCGTTCATCGTCACGGTGACGGCGCCGCCGCCGGAGCTGGCCTCGACGGTGAGGCTGGCCAACTCTTCCTGGGCCTTGGCCAGCTGCGCCTGGAGCTTCTGGGCCTGCTGCATCATAAACTTGTTCATTTTTCCTCCCCGTTATCGTACTGGGCGCCCATCTGCAGCGCCGCCTTGACGAGGTGATTGTTCTCGTGCTCGAAGACGCAGCGCACCTTGCAGGGGCGTCCCAGAAAGCTGCTGACGATTTTATCGGCGGTCTTCTGGTTATCGATGCTGTCCATCTTTTCCTTGTGGTAGGAGTACTTGAAGGCGACGGTAATGGTATCGTCTTCGAGCGACATGGGCCGGGCGCTCCGCAGCAGGGCGGCGGCGGGGGTCTTGCCCAGGCCGTCGGGGGCCATGTTGATAATCTTGCTCCACTGCTGCTGCAGCTGCTCGATGGCGTTGCCGGCGGCCAGGGGGCTGGCGGCGGGTGTGGGTGGAGGGGCCTCTGCGGCGGGGGCCGGTTTCTCCGCGGCCGGTGCCGGCTGGGTGGCCCGGGTTGGTGCGGCGGGCTCGTTTTTCGCTTCGGGCGGCGGCGGTGGCGGTTTTAGCGTCGATGCGGGTGCCGCCTTCGGAGCCGGGTTGCTGGCGGCCTTTTCCGGCTCGGCACGCCGGGCGGGGGCAGGCCTGACCTCCGTCTCCGGCAGGGTGCAGTCCACCAGGGCCAGCTCCAGGGGCAGGGTGGAGTAGTTGTCCAGCCCCAGGTCGAGCTGGCCGAAGCGCTTGACGGCCCTGAGGATGCGGCCCAGCGTGGCCTTATCCGCCAGCTCTTTAAGCTCCTTGACGTCCTCGGCGGTAAGCTCCAGCGAGGCGGCGGAGCCGGTCTTGACGAGGAGCAGCAGCCTCAGGTACTCCACCAGGTCGCGGTTGAACTGGCGCAGGTCGAGCCCGTCGCTGTTGACGTTATTGATGGTGGCGATGCCGGCGGCGACATCCCCCCCGACGATGTGCCCGGCCAACTCGCGGGCGCGCTCGTCGCCGGAGATTCCCAGCAGGGCCTGCGCCTGCTTGAGGCTGACTTCGTTGCCGTAGTAGGTCATCATCTGCTGGAGGAGGTTTTCGGCGTCGCGCAGGCTGCCGGTGGCGGCGCGGGCGATGAGCCGCATAGCCTCGTCCTCGATGGTGATGCCCTCGCTCCCGGCGATACGCGTAAGCTTTTCGATAACATCCTTCTGGGTGAGGCGGTGGAAATCGAAACGCTGGCAGCGCGATAGTATCGTGGGAATAATTTTATGTGTCTCTGTGGTGGCCAGGATGAAGATGACGTGGGGTGGCGGCTCCTCCAGGGTCTTGAGGAGGGCGTTGGAGGCCTCGTTGGTGAGCATGTGGACTTCGTCGATGATGTAGACCTTGCGGCGCGCCTGGTTGGGGGCATAGTTCACCCGCTCGCGAAGGTCGCGGATTTCGTCGATGCGGCGGTTGCTGGCGGCATCGATTTCGATGACGTCCAGGGCCCGCCCCTCGGTGATGGCCAGGCACATATCGCAGGTGTTGCACGGCTCGCCCTGGCCGCCCGAGAGGCAGTTGATGGCCTTGGCCAGGTTGCGGGCGGTGGAGGTCTTGCCGGTGCCGCGCGGGCCGCAGAAGAGATAGGCGTGGGAGACGCGCTCCTTGGCCAGGGCGTTGAGGAGGGTCCGGGTGACGTGCTCCTGCCCGACAACCTCGGCGAGAAGCTGGGGGCGCCATTTGCGATAGAAGACCTGGGATGCCATACCCTCTATTATAACCCAAAACGGGTGATTACCAAAGTTTGCTCAGGAGTGATTGCGGCCTATTTTTTAATTGTTTTAGCCTCTCTACCTTTGTCCCCGCCCCACTTTGTTTTACTTTCCCACCCGGCCCGCCCTCCGGGCATTGCCGGATTATCCCGGAGTTCACCCCGCCCCGCCGGGGTATTATTTTCCTACCCGGCCTGCCCCGGTGCATTACCGGCTTATCCCGGCGGTTTTTCTTCCCCTCCCCGCGGTGTGTTGGGGTAATTTTACGGGCTAAGCCGCGGATGATGAGGGCGGCTAGGGTGGGAAAAGATGACATGGAAACGGGGGGCAAAGGGGGAGGGGGGCCCGTAAGCCCCCCTTTTTCACGTTGGTTTAATTTATCGCCTACAGCAGCGAGGGAATATCCTTGGAAACGTCGTCGAGGGCCTTTAGCTTGTCCTCGGTCTCCTCCTGGCGCTTCTTGAACTCGGGGATGAGGTCGGTGGAGCGCAGGTAGTAGTCGCGTACCTTGTCCACGTCGCTCAGCTCGGAGAGGAGCACGGTCACGTCCACCATCCCCCTCTCGTGGGGGTAATCGCCGTTGCGGATGATGGCCTCGGGGGCGATATCCCTCATGTAATCGCCGATTTCCTTGACCATGTCCATGTTCATCTCTTTGGCGGGGCCGGAGACCAGGTAGAGGGCGCGGCGGGAATCGGCGGGGTTGCACTTGAGGGAAAGCTCGCTGATGGCCTCGTCCATGGCCTGGATGCCCTTCTGAATCTCGGTGCCCTTCTTGCGGAAGTCGCTCTTCCATTCGGTGGGCCATTTGAAGATGGGGGCCGAGGTCTTGCCGTAGCCGATGACCGTCCAGCCGACCACCGTCTGGATGATATCACCGGCGTCGAGGAGCTTGGCCCCGATGTACTTTGACTTCTTCTCCTCGCCGGCGCAGAGCATGTTGTAGAACGGCTCGGCAATCATCCCGTTTATCTTGGAGATGTTGGTCTGGATGGAGGAGTCTTTGCGCACGTAGCGCTGGTTATCCACCAGGAAGACGGCATCGGCCACCGAATAGCAGGACTTGAGGCAGGTGGCCACGTTGAATACCGTCCTCTCCTCGGTAGACTCCTCGTGCTCGAAGGGGAGCACCAGCAGGTTCCAGATGGGCTTATCGATATAGCGCTCCTTGAGGTGTTGCGTGATGATGGAGATGGCGCCGGAGCCGGTGCCGCCGGCCGCGCCGGCGATGAGGAGGAAGGCATCCGTTTCAAAAAATCTCTTGGTAGTCCTGACGGCGTCGATGATTTTATCGGCGTCTTCCCGGGCGATTTCGGCGCCCAGCTCGTTGATTTTGCCCACGCCGTGGCCGCCGGTCTTACGGCCGCCGATGAGGATGCGGTGTCGGTGGTCGTTGCTGATGTTGGATAGCCCGCTCAAGTCGGCGGCATCCGTATTCACGGCGAAGCAGCCGGTAACTATGGTCATGCCGCGCCGGCTGCGGGCCCTTCGGTTTAGCTGGGAGAACTCATCAGCGATTCTGCCACCACATTGTCCTAGGCCGACAACAACTAATTTCATGTCACACCTCAACGATATAGAATCATGCTATTTTGGCACAACGGCAGGAGAATGTCAATCTATTTTACCGCAATTGCGCAACGTTTTTTAAGCTGCCGCAGTTGGTCTCTCGCGGATTTACGCCTGTTTATTGAAAAAATAGCCATTCGATAATATAATAGTTTATGCCTGTCAATAGGTTAAGTGATACCAGTGGGGTTGTTAAGTGGCGCCTGAGTTGATTCATAACAGCATTGAGGACTTCGAAAAGACAGTCGCCCGGGCCGAAGAGCTGAGCCGGGTGGCCAGGGCGGCGGCCGGCAAGTCCACCCAGGTTGCCGTGGATGCCGCCCGCCGGGCCGAGCAGGTCGGGCAGGAGGCCAAGGAGGCCGCCGAGGCCGCCGCCAAGGCGGCCAAAGAGGCGGTGGACTGGGCGGAGCGGGTGAGTAGCGAGTCCCGCGCCGCGGCCGAGGCGGCCATCAGCGCCGCCAACGAGGCCATCCGCAAGGCGGAAGAAAGCGCCCGGCGCCCCCAGGACACGGCGCAGTCTATCGCCAAGGCCTTCCAGGACGCCATCGCCCGGGCAGAAAAGATAAGCACCGAGGCCATGCACGCCGCGGAATCGGCCCTGATGCTCTCCCAGGAGGGGCTGGGCCGCGTTGATGAAATCAGCCATGAGGCGCGGAAGGTGGCTTCGTCCGCCAAGGAGTCCTCGGCGGAGGCCATCAACATGGCCGAGACGGCCGTCAAGATGGCCCGGGAAGCGGCCAGCGAGGCTATCAGGAACGCCAAGGATGCCACCAGCCGGGCGGACAAGCTGGCCAGGGAGGCCCGCGTCGTGGCCGAGTCCAGCGGCCGGGTGGTCCGTGAGGCCGTCGAAAAGGTGGAGAAGTCCACGAAATCCACGCGCGATACCGCCGAGGTCGCCTCCAGGGCCGCCGAGGAAGCCGCCAGCCGGGCGGAAACGATAAGCAAGGTCGCCCGTGACGTCGCCGAAAACTCGCGGCGGCTCTCCCAGGAGACGATAGCCCAGATTGAAGTCATCAGCCAGGAGGCCAAGAAGGCCGGCGAGGCCTCGCAGATGGCCGCCCAGGATACCATTAAAAAGGCGGAAGAGGTGGCCGGGGAAACGCGCGCCGCCACGGAAGCAGCCATCAAGGCATCCAAAGGGGCCTACGAGGCGGCCTCCAAGGAGTTCCAGGAAGCTATTGCCCGCATGGAGGAAATCAGCCAGAGCACCACCGCGAACACCGAGTCATCGCTCAAGGAGGTCAGGGAGGCCATGGCGGCCTCGGAAAAGTCCGCCGAGCAGGCCTTGGCCAGGGCCAACGAAATCAGCCGGGCGGCCAAGGAAGCGGCCGAGACATCGACGCAGACGGTGCAGCAGGCCATCGACAGCGCGGTGGCCACGGCCGGGGAGATAGCTGCCCAATCGGAGAAGGAAATCCAGGCGGCCATAGCCCGGGCCGAGGGGGTGAACCAGGAGACCCGGGAGGCGGTAGACGCCGCCGTGAAGGCGGCCCGCGAAATTACGGATGCCATGGTCAAGGCCGCCAGGGAGAATGCAGCGCGGACGATAAAGGCCGTCAGGGAGGCGATAGGCCAGGCGGAGACGTCCGGCCAGACGGCCCGTGAAAAGGCCGAGGCGTCGCTGCGGGAGTACGAGGAGTCCCTCACCCAGGCCTGGGATACCGGGGAGGCCGCAGAGGCGGGAACCGCCGGGACAGAGCCCACGCCCAGGGCTAAAAAGACCAGAGAGCCGAAGGCCGAGGAAGCGCCGCCGCCGGCAGAGAAGGAAGAGAAGATAGAGGAACCGGTAGCCGAAGAGGCAGAGCCGGTGGTGTTAGAGGCAGCCGCGCCGGAGGAAATCGAGGAGGAGGCCGCCGAGCTCGAACCGGCCGATGCCGAAGTAGCCGGGCCGGAAGAGGTTTTGGAGGAGGAAGAGGAAAAAGAGTCGGCACCCAAGAAGACCCCGGCAGGCAAGAAAAAGGCTGCTGCTAAAAAGTCGCCGAAAGATGAAGAACCGCCCGGTAAAAAAGAGAACAAAACCAGGATGGCCGAGCGGCTGGAGTCCCTGGCCAGGATGTATGAGTCCAAGCGCTCCCGCCGCGCCGGGCCGGAAGAAGAAGACGAGGATACCGGGGCGGAAGAAGACTAGCCGGACGCCTCCGGACACCCGTCCGGAGCCATACAAAATCTTAATATAAGTTTATGAAATACATAGGCCTTTTGAGGGTTATCTTGCTTGACTTTTAAGGGGGTTCGCAATATACTTGGCACTAAGTAAAATGGAGTTTCCCCCCGGCATATTACCGAAACGAGTTAATATTTTAATCAAATAAGAGTTTTTAAGGAGGTGTCTGGTGTCTGACCAGAAAGATCAAACCAACAAGCCCGTTAACCCTGCGGAGATAAAACAGGAAAAACCGGCCGAACCTCCCAAGGCAGGCCCACCGGCCGCCGAGGAAAAGCCCAAGAGCCCTCTTGACGAGGTTATGAGCCAGGCCGAACGGGCGTATGCGGCCTATATGGACGCCGAGCGGCAGGTAGCCAAGGCCTACCACGAGAACGAGACCCAGGTGGCCAAGGCCTACAAGCGGGCTGAGGCGCAGGCCGTGAGGAACTACGAAGCCGCCGCCACCCAGGCGCAGAAAGACCGCGATGAGGCCCTGGCCAAGGCCGCCCGGTCGCGCGAGGGTGTCCTGCAGCGGGCTGAAGAGTCCTACAAGAGCGCCGTTGAGACCGCCAATCAGGCCTACGAAGCGGCCGTTACCAACGCCGCCCGCATCCGCGATAACAACACCGAGAAGGCCTGGAGGGCCCACGACGAGACCATCGAGCAGGCCTGGCAGATCTATTCCAAGATAGCCAGATAGGCATCAGGGGTAGCTAGTAGCGGGTAGATATATATAAAAACGGAAGCCGCCTTCACAAAAAGGTATGAACTGAAGATGGGCTGGGGTATATAACAGGCGGCAGGCCCGGCAATAAAACCGAATTACAGCAGCGAGGGGATGTCCTTTATCGTGATATCAATCCCTCGCTGTGTGCTTACCAGACCTTCCTGGCGCTTCTTGAGCTCGGTCATGAGGTTAATGGCCTTGGTGAAATAGCTCCTCACCTTCTCCATGTCGCTCATCTCGGAGAGTATCACCGTAACGTCCATGTTGCCCTTTTCCCGGGGGTAGTCGCCGCTGCGGATAATCGCCTCCGGGGCCATGTTTTTGATGTAGGTACCCAGCTCCTTGATGAGGTCTACGTTTATCTCCTTGGCCGGGGCCGAGACCAGGTAGAGGGCGCGCTTGGAGTCCAGGGGATTGCACTTGATGGAGAGGCCGCTGACGGCCTCGTCCAGGGCCTGCACGCCCTTCTGGGTCTCCGAGGCCTTGCTGCGGAAGTCCTTGCCGCCGGAGAAGAACGATTTAAACGCCGACTTGCGGGCGCGGCCGTAGCCCAGGGTCGTCCAGCCCACCAGCGTCTGGATGATGTCGCCGGCGTCGAGTATCTTGGCGCCGATGTAGCGCGACTTCTTCTCCTCGCCGGCGCAGAGCAGGTTGAAAAACGGCTGGACGATGGTAGTGTTTATCTTGGCCAGGTTCTGGGACAGCGACGAGTCCTTCATGACGTAGCGCTGGTTATCGACGAGGAAGATGGCGTCGGCCACCAGGTAGCTGGACTTGAGGCAGGTGGCCACGTTATAGACCGTCCGGTCTTCGGTGGCGACTTCGTGGTCGAAGGGCAGCACGATGAGGTTATAGACCGGCTTATCCACATAACGCTCCTTTATCTGCTGCGTCATGACGGATATGGCGCCGGAGCCGGTGCCGCCGGCGGCGCTGGCGGCCAGCAGGAAGGCGTCCGTCTCGGCGAAATACCGGGAGTTCTTGATGGTCTCGACGACCTTATCGGCGTCTTCGCGGGCTATCTCCGCGCCGAGCTCGTTGATTTTGCCTACGCCGTGACCGCCCGTCTTCTTGTTGCCGATGAGGATGCGGTGGTCGAAGTCGGAGCGTATGGTGGTCAGACCGCTCAGGTCGGCGATATCGGTATTGACGGCGTAGGCACCGGTAATGATATTCAGACCGCGCAGGCCGCGAGCCCTTCCGTTAAGCCGGGCGAACTCGTCGGCGATTCTGCCGCCGCACTGCCCGAAGCCAACCACAACTAATCTCATAAACCGCCCTTTACCACCCTGTCAGGCTACGTCCCCATTTTACGCAATTCCGCAATCAAAGTCAATCGCAAGCCAGTGAAAATCAAGCCAGATTTGGAAAAACCATACCAAATGGCGAAAAATCACCTCCGGCCCGGTTTATCGCTAGAGCCCCTTGGAGGCCAGAAAGACCGCCAGGTCGCCGAGGCGGCAGGAGTAGCCCCACTCGTTATCGTACCAGGCGAGTATCTTGACCATGTTGCCGCCGATGACCATGGTGCCGGGCCCGTCGATGATGGACGAGTGCGGATTGCCCTTGAAGTCCAGACTCACCAGCTCCTCCTCGCAGAACTGGAGGATGCCGTAAAGCGGCCCCTTGGCGGCGGTCTGAAAGGCCTTGTTCACCTGCTCCACGGTAACCTCTTTTTCCGTATTGCAGACGAAGTCGATAACGGAAACGGTGGGCGTGGGCACGCGCAGGGAGAAGCCGTGAATCTTGCCCTCCAGCCCTTTGACCAGGCGGCCCACCAGCTTGGCGGCCCCGGTGGTGGTGGGTATCATGTTGAGGCCGGCGGCGCGCGCCCGCCTCAGGTCCTTATGATATGTGTCCAGCAAGACCTGGTCGTTGGTATAGGAGTGGACGGTGGTCATCAGGCCCTTGGCCACGCCGAAGCTTTCGTGGAGCACCTTGACCGCCGGGGCGATGCCGTTGGTGGTGCAGGAGGCGTTGGAGATAATATGGTGCTGCTTGGGGTCGTAGTCTTTCTCGTTGACGCCGAGGACGATGGTGAAGTCCTCGTTCTTGGCCGGGGCCGAAATTACCACCTTTTTCGCCCCGCCCTGGCGGTGCGCGGCGGCCCTGGTGGCGTCGGCAAAGAGGCCGGTGGACTCGATGACGATATCGGCGCCGCAGTCCTGCCAGGGTATGGCGCCGGGGTCGCGCTCGGAGAATACCTTAATCTCCTGGCCGTCCACCGCGATGGCCTTATCGCCCCTGGCGGTCACTTCGCCGGGGTAGGGGCCGAAGACGCTGTCCCATTTCAGCAGGTGGGCATTGGTTCTGGCATCGGCCAGGTCGTTGACGGCGACCACTTCCAGGTCGTCGGCGTGGTATTTCTTCATCGCCCGCAGGGTAAGCCGCCCGATGCGCCCGAAGCCGTTGATGCCGATTCGCGTTTTCATTTCGCCTCCTGAAGATAATTATTTCTTTATCGCCTGCCGGCGGGAACCGGCCAGTAGCTTGCGTCTCTGGAGCACGTCCAGAAAGGCCTCGATACGGGTCTTGATGTGGTTATTAAGAAAGAAGTCGTCGTTGCCCTCCAGGGTGAGCATGGGAAGCTCGAAGGCGTCGCGGAAGATAATATCGCCGATGCCGCGGTGGCAGAAGGCCTGCACGTAGTGGATAATGCCGTCGATTTTACGCCTGGCTATCTGGGTATGGATGTCCTTAATCCGTTCCTGAATGGAGTAAGGATAGGTGTAGCGCGTGTACTGCTCGGCCAGCGAGGTGCCGGGTTCCGGCATGGCGAACTGGCGCGGCACCTCGTTGAAGACCACCCGCCCGCCGGAGCGCTCGATGAAGGGGTAAAGCTCGCCGGCGTAGACCGCCGGGACGCCGATATAGCCCAGCCGCAGCTCGTCGGGCGGGTAGGGCTTACGCCGGGCGCACTCCTTGACTAAAGCGCCTATGTCGCCGGCGTATTTACGATAATCCCCGTTGAAGTCCGAGGCGGTGACCAGCCAGAGGTAGTTCTCCGCACCGCTGGCCTGGTTCGCCTGCCAGGTAAGCTCGTCCAGTTTCATGGCCAGGTCGCGGGCGGGTTGAAGCTCGCTTCTCATCCTCGCGGCGGCCGCCAGCGTGGTGCCCAGTTCAGCGGCCAGTGCCTCCAGGGCGGCCCGCATGAGCCCGGGGTCGGGGCGGTCGGGGTAGGCGAAGGGGACGGCGTTGATGCCTTTGAGCCGGAGCGTCTCCATGAGCATGATGGTGTTGGAGCAGTCGCCGCCGGTGACGCAGAGGATGTCTTCCAGGCCCCTGTCCAGGCAGGCCCCGTAGAGGCCCTTTATCCAGGCGCAGCAGTTGAGGGGGAAGCCCGCCCGCTCGGCGATGGTGATGAGCCGGTTGGGGTCGGGGTCGGTGACGAGGCAGTTATTGAGGTCGACGGGCTGGTAACCGGCCGCCAGCAGCACCTCGGTGGGGACGGTGGTGGTAATGCCGATTTTTCTCATCCGTAGTTTATTATATCACGCCCGCCGGTAATATATAACGCCGTTTCTAGTCTCTTTAGCCACCCGGCCTTCGGCCAGCATCATCTCCAGGTGGGCCATGGTTTCGAAGATGGCCATGCGGCGGTGGAAGAAGGGCAGGTCCAGCCACGAGGCATTGGTGCCCCAGATTACATCGAGCGCAATTTCACAGGCGGTCTTGGCCCCGCCGCCCAGGGCCGCCAGAATCTCCCCGTTGCGCGCGTGGTGGTGGCGGATAATCGCTTCGGTGCGGTCGGCCAGGTGCGTGAAGGGCGCGTCGTGGCCGGGCAGGACGAGGCGCGCGTCGAGCTTGCCAATCTCCTCCAGCGAGGCGATGTACTTCCCCCGGGGGTTGGCGATGGAGAGGGGGTGCACGCTGATATTGGGGGTGATGGTGGGGAGGATATGGTCGCCGGAAAGCAGGATTTTCCGCTCCGGCTCGTAGAGGCAGATATGCCCCGAGGAATGCCCCGGCGTCCAGATTACCCGAAAAGTAAAATCCCCGGCGGTAATCGTTTCCCCGCCGTGCAGGATAACATCGGGGTAGGTGGGGACGACGTAGTTCTCCAGGCCCGGGGTGGCGTCCTGCATGCTCACCATGTCGTCGTGGGGGACGCCGTTGGCCGCGAGCATGGCGTTGGTCTGCCGGAGGAGGTCTTCCGTGCGGACGTACATCGGCTCGATGAAGCCGCGCTCGATTTCGTGCATGAGGAGCCTGGCGCCGGATAGCTTCATGATATGCCCGGCCAGGCCGTAGTGGTCGGGGTGTACGTGAGTGACCATTATCTGCGTGATGTCCCGGACGCTGGCCCCCGCCTCTTCGAGGCCCTGCTCCAGCGCGGCGAAGGACTCCGCCGTGTTCCAGCCGGTATCCACCAGGAGCAGGCCGTCGCCGCCGCGTACCAGGTAGATATTGACGTGCGTCAGCGTCGATTCCGCCATGGGTATCGGCATTTTCAGCCAGTAGATGCCGGGGTAGACCTCGTTCAAGCCGTCCCCTTGAGGTGGGCGAAGGCCTTCATACCGGCGTAGGTGGCGTTCTCGCCGAGCTCGTCCTCGATGCGGAGGAGGCGGTTGTACTTGGCGGTGCGCTCCGAGCGGCAGGGTGCCCCGGTCTTGATTTGCCCGGTGGCCAGACCCACGGCCAGGTCGGCGATGGTGGTGTCCTCGGTCTCGCCGGAGCGGTGGCTGACCACGGCCGTCCAGCCGGCCTGCTGCGCCATGCGGATAGCGTCGATGGTCTCGGTAAGGGTACCCACCTGGTTGAGCTTGATGAGGATGGAGTTGGACGCCCGGCGGCTGATGCCGTGCCCGAGCCGGCCGACATTGGTGACGTAGAGGTCGTCGCCGACGAGCTGGATTTTATCGCCCAGCTTCTCGGTGAGGAGCTGCCAGCCCTCCCAGTCGTCCTCGGCCAGGCCGTCCTCGATTGAGATGATAGGGTAGTCGGCGGCCCATTTGACATAATAATCAACCATCCCGGCGGGGCTGAGGGTCTTGCCCTCGCGGGCCAGCACGTATTGGCCGTCTTCGTAGAACTCGCTGGAGGCCGGGTCGAGGGCGATGAAGCAGTCCTGGCCGGGCTTATACCCCGCACTCTCGATGGCGGCCAGGATGGCCTCGACGGCGTCCTGGTTGGAGGGCAGTGAGGGGGCGAATCCCCCCTCGTCGCCGACGTTGGTATTGAGCCCCCGACCCTTAAGCACTTTTTTCAGCGCCTGGTAGACCTCGGCCCCCATCTGCATGGCCAGGGCGAAAGTGGCCGCCCCCGCCGGCACCACCATGAACTCCTGCAGGTCGGTGGATGCGGCGGCGTGACGGCCGCCGTTTAAGATATTCAGCATCGGTACAGGCAGGGTGTAGGTATCCACCCCGCCCAGGTAGCGGTAGAGCGGCTCTTCTTGCTGGTTGGCGGCGGCGTGGGCCACCGCCAGCGATGCCCCCAGGACGGCGTTGGCCCCCAGGCGCGACTTGTCGGGCGTGCCGTCGAGCTCGATGAGGGCCTGGTCGATGATGGCCTGTTCGGCGGCCTTCATCCCGATGAGCACCCCGGCGATACTCTGGTTGACGTTGGCCACCGCCTTGAGCACGCCCTTGCCGCCGTAGCGCCTCTTATCGCCGTCGCGTAGCTCCAGAGCCTCGTGCTGGCCGGTGCTGGCCCCGGAAGGCACGGCCGCCCGCCCCAGCGTGCCGTCGTAGAGCTCCACCTCCACCTCCAGCGTGGGGTTGCCGCGCGAGTCCAGGATTTCCCGGGCCCTGATGTCCTCAATCGTTGACATTTAACTCTCCGTAAGTGGAATTATCGGGCTTATCTTAAGTGTCAATCAGTTCAATAGCCTTGGCCACGGCGTCGGCGGGGCCTGCGGCGGCGATGATGCCGCTGCCGGCCCGGCCTTTCTTGGACAACTCCCAGGTATTAAGGCCGATGACGGGCGTGCCCGCCTGGAGGGCGAAGGCAATTTCCGAGAGCGTGCCGTATGAGCCGTCGACGGCGATAACCGCCTGGCAGGAGCGCACCACCGCCAGGTTGCGGGCGTAGCCGAGGCCGGTGGCGATGGGTATTTTTACGTAGGGATTGGCGGCGCGGCGGTCTTCCCCGGGGAGGATGCCGATGGTAAGCCCCCCTTCGGCGGCGGCCCCGCGGCAGGCGGCCTCCATGACGCCTCCCAGCCCCCCGCAGACCAGCACCGCCCCGCGGCGGGCAATCTCCCGGCCGACTGCCTCGGCCACTCCGGCGACCCTGGGGGAGACATCGCCCCCGCCGATAACCCCGATGAATATCTGCCTATCTTCCAAGTGGTTGCCCCTTACCGACAGGAAAATTATAACACTTGGAGAGGAAGCGGGGCAATTTGTGCTAAAATAGCATGACGTATTAATCGGGAACAGGTATATTTTGACCGGTAATAATAGCTTTCAGGCCCCCGCTCCCAAACCCCGCCTCTACTACGGTTACATCGTCGTGGCGGCTTCGTTTATCATTATGGTGCTTGCCCAGGGCCTCTACATCGTTTTCGGCATCTTTTTTAATCCCCTGCTGGAGGAATTCGACTGGAGCCGGGCTGTGATCTCGGGCGCGTACTCGCTTTCCTCAATTATCCAGGGGGTGCTGGGCATCGCCATGGGCGGTCTCGTGGACAGGTTCGGGGCGCGTAGCGTGGTAGCCGTCTGCGGCGTATTCATGGGGGCGGGATATCTGCTCATGTCTCAGGTTAATACGGTATGGCAGTTATACCTGTTTTACGGTGTAATCGTGGGCATCGGTATGAGCGGGTTATGGGTCCCGCTGCTATCGCCGATAAGCCGCTGGTTCGTCGACAGAAGGAGCATGATGACCGGCATCGTCATGTCCGGCATGACCATCGGCGGGGTGGTGGCGCCTTTAGTCGTCAGCCGGCTTATCGTCGCCTGCGACTGGCGCCAGACTTTCCTTATCATAGGTGGAGTCTCATTATTTGTCATCGTTGTGTTTGCTCAGTTTTTAAGGCGTGACCGCGGCCGGCTCGCGCCGTCGTCCCGGGGGACGGCGAAAGACGCGCCGACGAAATCGTCTCCTGCCGTTACCGGCTACGATCTTAAGGAGGCGGCGCAAACCTTTCAGTTCTGGCTGTGTTTGGCTATCCTGTTTTGTTTCGGGTATGCCATTCTCGCCATTGCCGTTCATCTCGTTCCCCATATTGCCGGACTGGGTATCTCGGAGGTCAGCGCCGCCGGGGTACTGGCGGTAAACGGCGGGGTGGGTATTATCGGCAATATATTCGTGGGCGGTGTTATCGGAGACCGTATCGGCAACCGGAAGGTGCTTCTTATCGGGTTCGCCCTGGCAATCGCTTCGCTGGTATGGTTACTGCCCTCCCGCGACCTCTGGCAGTTCCACCTGTTCGCCGTAGTCCTGGGTATCGCGGCGGGAAGCATCGGTACCTCCGAATCGCCCCTGGTGGCACGGCTTTTCGGGCTGAAGAACCACGGTTTATTCTACGGGATATTCGTCCTCGGATTTACCGTCGGGGGCGCGGCGGGCCCGTTTATGACCGGATATGTCTACGACCTCACCGGCAGCTATCACAACGCCTTCCTGACCTGCATCGCCTTCATGGTAACCGGTTTTATACTGAGCGTGTTCTTAAGGCCGACGCCCAAGGTCGGCACGGAACTCTAGCCGATTTGAGTTCTCGCATAAGGTAGGGGAATTCTACGGGCTAAGCCGAGGATGACACGGGGGCGGCCTGGGTGGGAATAGATAACTCGGATGGAGTGGGGTGCTGGGTTCGTCAAGCGAAATAGCCCACCGCCAGCCAGATAGCCTCGATGACAAAGACGACGCCGAAGAACTTGAACACGTAGCGCGCCGCCCATCGCGGCATGACCAGGTGCGTCACGGCGCCGTCGGCGGCGCCGTAGTGCTCGGCGAGGGTGGTCATCGGGCAGCGCCCCTTGTTGAGGGCGATGGAGGTACCGTCGAACAGTACCACGCCCATCGCCGCCACGAGCCACCAGTCGTACCTGGCCACGACGGCGGCATAGAACGCGTAGGCCAGGCCGGCGCACATGAGGAAGAAGAGGAACAGGTGCACGGACTTGGTTACGAAGACGGTTTTATTGGTCATTTTGCGTAAAAAACAGCCTTAGTTGAACCGGTTCATGGCGGCGGTAACCCCCTCGTTGATGAGGTAGATTACCGCCTGACCGACCTGGGGGATGGCCGTATCGATTTGCTTTTTCTCTTCTTTTGAAAAATCGGAGAGGACGTAGGCGACGACGGCCGCTTCCTTATCGGCGGGGTCGAGACCGGTTTCATCCGGCCGGCCGATGCCGACACGGACGCGGTAGAAGTCGGCGCTGCCGAGCCGGGCGACGATGGAATCGATGCCCTTGTGCCCCCCGGAGCCGCCGCCCCGGCGCAGGCGGATTTTCCCCACCGGCAGGTCGAGGTCGTCGTGGATGACGATGAGGTCGGCGGGAGTGATGTCGAGCTTGCGGGTCAGCGCCGCCACGGAGTCGCCGCTGGCGTTCATGTAGGTCTGCGGCCGGGCCAGCACCACGTGGCTCCCGCCCAACCGGCCGATGCCGGTACGCGCCTGCCCCTGCTTTCTATCGAAGCGGATAGAGTGGGCGCGGGCCAGCTGCCGCACGCACATGAAGCCGATATTGTGGCGGTTGCGGGCGTAGAGAAAGCCGGGGTTGCCCAGGCCGACAATCAGTTTTATCATCTGGGTTTTTCAGCCGTTATTTGACTGTGTCGAGGCTGGTATCTTTGCTGACATCATCGGTTTCCGGATCCCAGTAATAGATATTGCCGTTAATGATAGTGGTGCAGAAGACAGAATAAAAGCCTTGGGCATCGGGCCCGTCATAGTCGACGGATACCACGTACCCATCCGCCAGGGCATCTTCCTGCACTTCCAGCGCCCGGCCAATCCAGGCCTCGGCGGTCGAGGTTACCGGTTTATCGGATACATCGTTGGCCAGCAGCCAGTCTTCCAGCTCCAGGAGCGATGAAAAATCTCTCGGTGGATAAACTTCCCTGATGGCGGCCAGCTCGTCGTTTACCGCCGCGTACTGCGCTTGGACGGCATCCTTTTCGCCCGCCAGCGCCTGGAAATCTGCTTGCAGGGTGCTGTAATCGGCGCTTAGTTGTCCGTAGTCCGCTTCGAGGTCATCCTTTTCAGCTGCCAGAGTGTCTTTTTCGGCCTGCAGGCTATCGTATTGGCTTTGCAGGGTTTGTTTTTCGGTTTCCAGTGTGGTTTTCTGGGAGAGCAGTTCATTATAATCCGATTTGGAAACACCGCACCCCACCAGCAACAGGCTGGCAAGAATCACGGCCATCAATGCCAGCAATATGAGCCCGTATTTTTTCATATATTCCCCCCTTTTTTTAAACCTGGCTTTATTTTACTCCCTTTGGTGTCCCTTCGCCAGCCGGGCTGATTATGGTTGTTGCAATAGTCGGATGAACCCGGCTTCGTCGAGCACGGTTATGCCCATCTCGCGGGCGCGGGCCAGCTTGGAGCCGGGGTCGGCCCCGGCCACGACGTAATCGGTCTTTTTCGTAACGTTGTCCCTGGCCGCCCCGCCCAGCTCTCTGATGCGCGCCTCGGCCTCGGGGCGGGTGAAGCCTTCCAGCCGGCCGGTGAGGACGAACTCCTTGCCGGAGAGGGGCAGGTCGGCGGCCCCGGCGGTCTTCGCGGTCATTTTTACACCGGCCTCCCTGAGCCGCCGGATAATATCGCGGTTGGCTTCCTGGGCGAAGAAGGCGGTGACGCTCTCGGCAATCTTGGGGCCGACGGCGCCGATTCCCGTAAGTCTCTCCTGGGATGCCGCCGCCAGGTCGTCCAGGCCGGGGAACTCACCGGCCAGTATCTCCGCCATCTCCGCCCCGACGTGCCGGATGCCCAGGGCGAAGATAAGGCGGGCCAGCTCCCGGTCTTTGCTTCGCTCGATGGCGGCCAGGATATTCTCGGCGCTCTTTTCGCCCATCTTCTCCAGGGCGGCCAGCCTGTCTTTTTTGAGGTAATACAGGTCGGCGGCGTCTTTCACCAGCCCGTTTTTATAGAGCGCGGCGCTCATGTTCTCGCCGATGCCGCGGATATCCATCGCCCCCCGCGAGGCGAAGTGCTCGATGCGCTGCTCGGCCTGGGCCGGGCAGGCGGCGTTGGTGCAGTAGTACATCACCTCGCCCTCGGGCCGGACGATGCTGGCCTCCCCGCAGGAGGGGCAGACGGGGTGGCCTGACCTGTCCTTGCCGAGGCTGGCCAGCAGGTCGTATTCGCCGCCCCTTTTCGGGTTTTCCTGGCTCTCCGGGGTGGGGCCGATGACCTCCGGGATGACCTCGCCGGCGCGCTGGATGATGACGCTGTCGCCGGTGCGGATGTCCTTGCGGCGGATGTCGTCCTCGTTGTGCAGGGCGGCCTGCCGGATGGTGACGCCGCCCACGGAAACAGGCTCTAAAATGGCGTAAGGATTCAGGGTGCCCGTCCGCCCCACGCTGATGCCGATTTCTTTGAGGCGGGTGGTGCCCTGGACGGCGGGAAACTTGTAGGCCACGGCCCAGCGCGGCTCGCGGCCGATATCGCCGAGCTCCTCGTGCAGGGCCAGCTTATCTATCTTGATGACGATGCCGTCGGCCTCGTACTCCAGGCTATCCCGTTTTTGCTCCCAGGTTTGATAGTAATCCTCGACGGCGGCGATGTTTTTAAGGCGCTGGTTGTTGGGGTTGACCTTGAAGCCCAGCGTTTTCAGGTACTCCAGCGTCTCCCAGTGGGTCGGCGGAGTGGCCTTACCATCGGCGTAGCCCAGCATGTAGATATAGATGTCCAGGGGGCGGCGGGCGGTGATGCGCGAGTCCAGCTGGCGCACCGAGCCGGCGGCGGCGTTGCGGGGATTGGCGAAGAGGGGCAGCCCTTCCTCCTCCCGTTCTTTGT
>DAOUEH010000163.1:0-2940 GCA_034430635.1 Dehalococcoidales bacterium
ATCCCCACGAGATTACGCAGCAGATGTACCGCATCACCCGGCCCGGCGGCATCGTCATCGTCAGCACGCCCAATATCGCCAGCTTCTGCGCCCGGCGCTTCAAGGGCAACTACCGCCTGCTCAGCGCCCCGCACATCGCACTTTGGTCGCCCCGCACGCTGAGCCGGCTGCTGGCGGAGCACGGCCTGTGTCCCTTCAAGATACGCTATCCCTTCTTCGGCACGCGCTATTTTAACCTGAAAAACATATGGCGCCTTCTGGATACATATAAGGTATCGCCGCCGTGCTACGGCAACGAGATGACGATATACGCTCGCAAGGCATGAAAAGAGAATCATAGTGGCAGCTTACAACGGCGACATCATCAGCATTATCCCGGCGCGGGGCGGCTCCAGGGGGGTGCCTCGCAAGAACGTAAGGCGGCTGGCGGGCAGGCCCCTGATAGCCCATACCGTCGCGTCGTCGTTACGGGCCGGGCAGGTGAACCGCACCTTCGTCTCCACCGATGACGACGAGATTGCCGGAGTAGCCCGCCGCTACGGCGCCGAGGTCATCCGCCGCCCCGCCGCCCTGGCCACCGATACGGCCGGCTCCGAAGACGCCCTCGTCCACGCCCTTACGTTCCTGGAGGAGACCGAAGGCTACCGGCCCGGGCTGGTGGTCTTCCTGCAGGCCACTTCGCCGCTGCGCCGGTCGGACGACATCGATAACGCCATCGCCACCCTGCGGGACAGAGGCGCCGACTCGCTCTTCTCCGCCTGCCCTTCCCACGGCTTCTACTGGCAGCGGCGGGACAGGCGGCTCTGCTCCGCCAACTACGACTACCGGAACCGCCCCCGCCGGCAGGACTGCCCGCCGGAGTACATTGAGAACGGCTCCATTTACGTTACCCGGGCGGAGATTTTAAAGCGAGAACATAACCGCCTCGGCGGGCGCATAGCCGTCTACGAGATGGGCCAGCTGGAGTCCTTCCAGATAGATACCGAGGCAGACTTCCGCCTCATGGAGGAGCTTTTCCGGCTGCGCCGCGTGCCGATAAAGGAAAACGAGACTACCGGGATAGGGGTTTAAGAATGAAGATAAAGAGTAAAGAAATTGCCGTGGAGTTCACCAACCGCTGCTCGGCCCGGTGCCAGATTTGCCCCCGTGAGCAGTTCACCCAGCGCCTACAGGACATGGACTGGGACCTCTATAAAAAGGTTATCGACGACGCCGCCAGCTACGACATCGACATGCTCAATACCTGCGGCTACGGAGAGACATTCCTCGATAAGCTCATGTTCGCGCGGTTACGCTACGCCCGCAAGAAACTGCCCGACGCCCGGATTTACGTCAGCTCCACCTGCTTCCAAATGGACGAGTCCAAGTACCGGGAAGTGGCCGAATACGTCGATATCCTGAAAATAAGCTTCTACGGCATGTCGCGGCAGACCTACGAGGCCAGCCACCGGGGCAACCTCAAGTACAATGTTTCGCTACATAACATCCTCGGCTTCCTGGAGTATATCGCCCACAGCCCCAAAAAGCCCTATGTCTCTATACTGCTTACCGTCACCGAGACCAATCAGGGCGACGTGAAGACTTTCATCGATTACTGGACGCCCCTGGTGGACGAGGTCATGGTCTGGAAGCCGCACAACTTCGCCGGGGGGCGCCGGTACCGCCAGATTGACCGCGCCAATCAAAAAAGCTGCGGCCGCCCCTTCAACGGCCCGCCCATCATCACCGCCAGCGGTAAAGTGAGTATCTGCTGCTTCGATTTCAACAGCCAGCTCATCATCGGGGACATGAAGACACAGACCCTGGAGGAAGTGTTTCACTCGGAGGCGCTCCGTAAAATTCAGCAGGCCCACCGCGATAACGACTTCCGCGGCCTGATTTGCCAGGACTGCTGCCAGACCAACCACGACCCCGGCGTGCTGGTTTACGCCTCCAACGCCGCCAGGGCAGTGGGCAAGGAGAACAGCACCCTATTAGACTTTAAGGAAGGGGTAACCGTATAAGTGGCCTGTAACTACTGCGGGTGCCGCGAAGCCGACGTCATCGCCGACCGCACGCGGTTCGAGGCGAATAACGTGCTCCAGTGCCGCCGGTGCGGGCTGGTCTACCTCCCCCTCGCGGAGGACAGGGAGGCCATCGTGTCCTTCTACGCGGGGGAATACCGCCGCGTGCCGAACCGCCCCGTCCGCACGCCCGAGGAGCTCCACGACCTGGAGGTTACCTGCCACGACGCCGCCAACCGCCTGGAGTTCATCGGCGGGCATTTCGATATCCGGGGCAAGCGGGTACTGGAGCTGGGCTCCGCCTCCGGCAACCTCCTGGAGGGACTCGCCGGGGCCGGCGCGGCGGAGGCTACCGGCATCGAGCTGGATGCCGACCTGGCCGGGTTCCTTACCGGGCGGGGCCTGCGGGTCGTGACACGGCCGGTGGAAGAGAGCGGCTTCCGCGACGAGTTCGACGCCGTGGTGGCCTTTCACACCCTGGAGCACGTCTACGACCCCATGGCCGCCCTCCGGGCGGTACACGCCGCCCTCAAACCCGGTGGCCTCTTTCTGGGCGAGGTGCCCAACCAGGACGACTGGAGAATCAAGATATTCAACGACGCCGTGGTCAAACGGTTCCACTACGAGCCCAGCCATTATTATTACTACTCCCCGGCGACCCTGAGCGAATATCTAACCACCGCCGGGTTCGGCGATATCGAGCTTACGACCGTGGAGAGGTATAACAGCCTGGTGCAGCTGCGCAATATTCTCGGCGGAGCCAGGGACGCGACCGGTATCGAGGCGACGCTGACCCGTCACCTCTTCCCCAGAGACAGGTCCGACGAGGTGAGGCTGGCCAACCCCGACGATGCCGTGGAGAGCCAGTTCAACCGGATATTCGCCGGGGGCGTCAACGCCGAGCTGATGGGCAACTGCCTCCGCTGGGCGGCCCGGA
>DAOUEH010000164.1:0-1896 GCA_034430635.1 Dehalococcoidales bacterium
ATGTTGAAGAGCAGCCCGGCGACGTATATCTCCACGAGGAGGCCGATGGCCAGAAAGCCGATGGTCTGCAGCCAGCCGATGGACGTCAGCGCCAGGCTGCTGATGGAGTCCCGCACCAGACTGTAGCTGGGGTTGGTAAAGGCGGCGGTGATATCGGTCACCGCCAGCACCAGCGGCCCGGCGGTACCCGCCAGGGCCAGCCCGCTGTGGACATTCATCCTCTTGAAAACAGAAAACAGGCTGGAATCTATTATCACCGGCGACCTTCCCGTTACGTAAATATGGCTTTACGTTTATTATAGCGGGGTACGGCGCGGGGGCACAAGACCCTGGGGGCCGGTCACTGGTTAGACCTTAAAATACTGAGCTGGTAAGGGAGCGGCTACTTTCCTATTGTTTCCCTATCGTATTTACCGACGAGCATGACCTCCAGAAATACTACAGGTTTATCTACTTTGATAAAGTTAATCGGACAATGGGGCAAACCGGGTGGGATGGTGATAGCCGCGTTGGACGTGATGATATGTTTTTCCATTTCCTCGCCCAGGCACACCTCAATTTCGGCCCCGAAATCACGAATATTATTCGGGTCGCCTCCCACGAAACAAAGGATTTGATGAAAGTCATGCTTATGCGGCTCTTTACCGCCTACATCATTTACCGGCGCATTAAAGCCCTGAGAAGTTATGATGCAATCAACACCCAGCTGCTCGGGGCCTACGGTAAGTGACTCCGTTTGATAGAACGTTTTGTAGACATCTGTTTTTATATATTTACCGTATTTGGTCTCAGACATCTGGTGAGTCCTCCTTTAACCTTTATTGTTAAAAATGGTGCCCTTTATGCGAATCCGCTTGAGGCTCCAAGTGGGGAAGGGGGGATTCGAACCCCCACGCATTGCTGCACCAGATCCTAAGTCTGGCCCGTCTGCCAGTTCCGGCACTCCCCCGCAAGATTAACCTTATCCCGTACTATAACATGTCGGTAGGCCTGCCTCAAGCGGCTCATATCCGCCCGCCTGCCCCGCTACCGCTTTGACAGCCCAGCCCGCTAACCGTATAATAGCGATGGCATGAAAAAGAGCCGCATCGGCGTCCTTACCGGCGGGGGCGACTGCGCCGGTCTTAACCCGGCCCTGAAGTGGGTGGTCAAGACGGCCATGGACGAGCGGCTGGAGGACGAACGGGGCATCCGCTACGAAGTCCTCGGCATCCGGGACGGCTGGAAGGGCCTGGTCAACGTCGATATGTCCAGCCCGGATACCCAGGGTACCATCTGGCCCCTCAACCCGGACATCGTCAGAACGTGGGACAGGTACGGCGGTACGATGCTGGGCACCTCCCGGCAGAGCCCCTTTGACCCGGAAAACGACTGCTCCGAACTCGTCATCGAAAACATCAAAAATCTGGGGCTGGACGCCATTATCGTCATCGGCGGCGACGGCACTCTGGACGGCGCCAAGCGGCTGGGCCAGGCCGGCGTGAACATCGTGGGCATCCCCAAGACCATCGATAAAGACCTGCCGGAGACCGACTATACCCTGGGCTTCGAGACGGCCCTCAACGTCATCACGGAGGAGGTGGACCGCCTGCGGACGACGGCCGGCTCGCACAAACGCATCTTCGTCGTGGAGACGATGGGGCGCACGGCGGGCTGGCTGGCCCTGGAAGGCGGCGAGTCCTGCGGGGCCTACATCATCCTCATCCCGGAGTACGATTTCTCCATGGACAGGGTCAACGAGCTGGTGATGGAGGGCCGCCGGGCCGGTACCCGCTACGAGATAATCGTGGCGGCGGAAGGGGCCAAAATGCAGGGCGGCACCGAGGTGGTCAAGAAAGAGGGCACCGACAGCTTCGGCAACAAGGCCCTCGGCGGTATCGGCGAGGTCGTCGCCCA
>DAOUEH010000165.1:0-4822 GCA_034430635.1 Dehalococcoidales bacterium
CGGCCTCCCGCGCCGCCTTGGCCTTCTCTTTATCATCGTCGGAGGTACGGTGCCGCAGCCCCAGGGCCAGCGCTCCCGCCGAGAGCGCCCCGCAGGGGGCCTGCTGCTGCCCGGCGATGCCGCCCCGGAAGGCGGTGGCCGCCCAGAGCAGGTCGGGGTTATCTAATCCGTAAGCCTCCCACATGACCTGCAGGACGGAAGGCCCTCAGTGGCGCTGGTGGAGATTGGCCAGCGCGCGGCGTTTGGCTTCTTCGAGCGGTATCTTCATTTTCAATAGTTTCTTCCTTCTAGACGGCGCTGGTGCGGAACCGCCAGATGGCGATAGCGGCAAAGACCACGCCAAAGCCGAGCAGGGCCAGCATATTGGGCACGGCCGAGCCGAAATCGGAGCCGTAGACCATGAGGTTATTGAACCCGGTGGTGGCCCAGGCGTGGGGGGTTACCCGGGCGATGTTCTGCAGCCAGTCCGGATATAGGAAGAACGGCCACCAGCACCCGCCCAGGGGCGCCAGCACCAGGGCCGTGATGACGCCCAGCGACGCGGCGGCCCTCTGCGTGCGCACCAGCGTGGCCAGCATCACGGCGCAGGCCGAGGACATGACTACCATCAATACCGAGAGGATGATGACCGCCAGCGGCGAAAGCCCCATATCCACCTTGAAGACCAGGATGCCCACCACCCAGAAAATGACCACCTGTGCCAGCCCGCGGATGACGGTGCCGGTGAAGATGCCCCCCAGCAGCGACGACCGCCGCACCGAGGTGGCCAGCAGCCGCTCCAGGGTGTGGTTCTGCCGCTCGCGGACGATGGATTCCGCCGAGATTACGGCGGCGAAGAAGACGAACATGACCAGGTAGCCGGGTATCACGAAGTTGGCGGGGTTCTCCGCCTCCACATCGCCGACCTTCTCCGTATCAAAGGCGACCAGAGAGCCCGACCCCCCGGACGCGGCCGCCGCGGTGATACCGGCCATTATCCGCCCGGCGGCCTCGTTGATGCTGGCCTCGTCCAGCGGCAGGAGCCCTTCCTCGATGAGGAGGTTGATATTGGCGTTGATGATGACCCGGTAGGTGCCCATCTGCGAGGCGATGGCCCCGGCCATGCCGCCCAGGGCGGCCCGGGCATTGACGTTATCGGGGTTGGCCACCACCTCGATGTTGGCCCCGGTGCCGTCGGCCAGGGACCGGGTAAAATCGGCCGGGAAGGCGATAAAGCCGGCCAGCTCTTCGTCCTCGACGGCCCGGCGGGCGGCCTCGTAGTCCTTATCCCAGACTATCATAGGCTGGCCGGGGGCAAGGTTCGCCTCGTCGGCGGTCTCTATGGCGCCGATAATCTGGTGGCTCAGGCCGCCGGCGGGTTCGCGGGTTACCAGGTGCAGCTCGAGCCGCTCGTCCTCCCCGCCGACGCCACTGAAGAGAAAGTTGAACAGGATGATGAACATGAAGGGGAAGACGACGAAGAAGAACAGCGCCTGCCGGTCGGTAACGAAGAGCTTGAGGTCTTTGAGGGCGATAAACCAGATGTGCCGTAGCGGCTGCATGGCTACTTACCCCCCGGCACGGCCCGGAACAGAAAACGGCTCACGGTCAGCCCCACCACGATGACCCCGGCCATCACCACCAGCGACAGGCCGGTATCGCCCAGGGAACCGCCGTCGACCACTATCGTACGCATGGCTTCGTTGGCGTAAGTATTGATGGAAATCTTGCTGATGGTATCCAGCACCGAGCCCTTGGTTATCTCAAAAAATGTCCCGCCGAGCATGACCATGAACATGGTGAAGACCACGCCGATCCAGTTGGCGGCGGCCTGGGTGCGGGCGATGGAGGCGATTATCATCCCCAGGGCGGCCGCCGCCGCCGCAAACAGGAAGGTAATCGCCAGCACCTGTAGAAACGAAAGGGGCGTAAAGAACCGGAAGACGGCGTAGGCCAGCCCCAGCAGTATCAGCGTCTGGACGAAGCCGCGGGCGGTGGAGGCCATGAACTTGCCGAAGAACAGCTCGCCCGCGGTAAGCCGGGTGGTGAGCAGGCGCTCCAGCGTCCCCCGGCGGCGCTCTTCCACGATTACCTGGGCGCTCATCGTCAGGGCGAAGAGGACGTACATCGTCACGATGCCGGGCAGGTAAAGGGTGATGAAATCCGGGCTGCCGCCGACGACCTCCTCGGTAACGCCCACCAGGGGCTGCTCACGCTCTTTCGCCAGCAGGTCCTGCACGGCCAGCCGGATACGCTCATCGGAGATGCCGGTGCCCTGCAGGTTGGCCTGCACCTGGCGCACTGCCTGGAACTCCTGGTTCATCTCCTCGGCCACGCTACGGACGATGCTGGCCAGAATCTGGCCCTCCTGCCCGCCGTTGCCCCGCTGCTTGAAGAGCAGGGTGACATCGCCGCCGGCCATGAGCGTATCGGTAAAGCCCCGGGGGATAATCAGCACCAGCTGGATATCGGAACGCTCCAGCCTGGCATCGGCGGCCTCCGCCGTGAGCATCTCGATGCTGATGCCGTCGACGGCATCCAGCTGCTCCACCAGGCGGACGGCCTGGGCGCCGCCGTCGAGGTCGACGATGCGGGCGGTAGACGTAAAGAGGGTCTGCCCCCCGAAGGCGCCGTACATCAGGGCGAAGGTGACGATGGGCAGCAGCAGGCTAAAGGCCAGGTCGCCCTTGTCCTGCAGGTACAGGCGGACTTCGTTCAGGGTTATGTAAAGGGCTCGTTTCATGTATTTTCAGTCGCGCAGGCTGCGCCCCGTCAGCTTGAGAAAGACGTCCTCCAGGGTAATCTGGTCGGGCGGCCCGATTTGCGCTTTCAATTTCCGCGGGGTATCCATGGAGATTATCTGGCCGCCGTCCATGATGGCCACCCGGCTGCAGAGGCGGTCGGCCTCCTCCATGTAGTGGGTGGTGTAGAGGATGGTCATGCCGTTTTTCTGCAGGCCCCGGATGTTCTCGTAGATATGGTTGCGGGACTGCGGGTCGATGCCCACCGTCGGCTCGTCGAGGAAGAGGAGGCGCGGGTTGCCCATGAGGGCAATGGCCAGGTTGATGCGGCGCTTCATGCCGCCGGAGAACTTGGCGACCTTGCCCCTGGCGCGGTCGGCCAGGCCCATCAGCTTGAGGTTGGTCATGGCCTGCTCTTTGGCCTGGTCCCCGTCGAGCCCGGCCATCCGCCCGAAGAAGACCATGTTGTCCAGGGCGGAGAGGTCTTCGTAGAGGGCCAGCTCCTGCGGGCAGACGCCGATGAGGCTGCGTATGGCCTCGGATTCCTTACGCATGCTGTGCCCCCCGATGGTGATTTCGCCGCTGTCCGCCTCCAGTACCGTGGAGAGCATGCGGATGGTGGTGGTCTTGCCGGCCCCGTTGGGCCCCAGGAGACCGAAAATCTCGCCCTTGGCGATATTGAAAGACACGCCATCGACGGCCTTTTGTTCTTTAAAGCTCTTGTGAAGGTCCTTGACGACCAGGTATTCCTCGGCCATGGCCTTGCCCCGCCTTTCTCAGACTGTAGATGAGGACATTGAGACTATTATATACTTTCAACGGGCCAGTGACAATGAGACATCCGCCTGCAGGGCTTTTCTCCACCCCACCCCATCGGTGTTATCTATTCCCACCCAGGCCGCCCTCACGGCATCCGCGGCTTATCCCGAAGTTTTACCCCACCCCTTAGGGAGTAGCCTGCGAAGAGGTGCGCCAGCCCCTCTTAAAAAACAAATTCCCCCTCTCCTGCGGAACGCCTCGGCAGGAGAGGGGGACACAGGGGGTAAGGTCAATCAACCCCCTTTACATGGCGCTCTTGAGCACGCCGATGACCTCGTCGTGGTCGAAGGGCTTGGGATTGCCCTGGCTGCAGAAATCGTTGGAATATACCTTGACGATGTGCTCCAGGTCGGTCTCCTTGAGCCCGAACTGCTTTTTAAGCTGTCCGGGGGTGATTTCCAGGTCCTTGAGCAGCCGCTCGATTTCGTCGAACCAGCGGTCGGCGGCCTGCAGCTGGGTCATGTTGCGCGTGTCGATGCCCATGGCGGCGGTCATGGCGGCGAACTTGTCCAGCGCGGCGGGCTGGTTGTAGCGTTCTCCCGCCAGCATCATCACGGCGTTGATGCGGCCGTGGTGACAGTCGGTGAGGGCGCTTATCTGGTGCCCCAGGCCGTGGACGATGCCCGCCCCGGCGCCGAAGCCGATGGCGATGCCGCCCATCGTCGAGGCCCAGGCCATCCGCTCGCAGGCGGCATAGTTCATGCGGTTGAAGGTAAACTCGCGGAGGTTCTGATAGATTAGCTCGTTGGCCCGCAGCAGCATACCGTAGGCATAAGGGCCCTGCACCTTGGTGACAAAGGCCTCGATGGCATGCGCCAAGGCGTCGAAGCCCGTCCAGGCGGCGATATGGCGGGGCTGCAGCCGGCTGAGCATTGGGTCGACGACGGCCAGGGTAGAGTGGACGTTGGGCCCGCTGACCAGCACCTTGGTTTTAGTCCTGGTATCGGAGATAGCCGCCCAGGAGGAGACCTCGGCGCCCGTGCCGGAGGTGGTGGCCACCGAAATCTGGGGGATAGTACACGGCTTCATGTTCTTCAGCGTTTCCTCAAAGGGAGGGTCGAGAAAAACGGTAAAGTTGGTGACGTCCTTACCGCCGTTGGCGTCGATAACGCGGACGCACTTGCCGGTATCGATGGAACTGCCCCCGCCGATGGCGACCACGCCGTCGCACTGGCCTGCCTTGAAGGTCTTGTAGGCGGCCATTATCTCGTGGTCCTTGGGGTTGGAGGTAATCTTGTCGTAAATCTCGGTGGCCACGCCGGCGTGGTTGATAACCCCCTTGA
>DAOUEH010000166.1:0-4454 GCA_034430635.1 Dehalococcoidales bacterium
GTTTCGTCGCCGAGCCGCTGGAGAACGGCTTCGGCATTACCCTGGGCAATTCCATGCGCCGCGTGCTGATCGGTTACCTGCCGGGGGCGGCCGTTACCCAGGTGAGGATAGACGGCGTGCAGCACGAGTTCACCGTTATCCCCAACGCCAAGGAAGACGTCATGGAGTTCCTGCTCAATATCAAGGAGATGCGGCTCAGGCCCCTCTCCGACCGCGGCGGCACCCTGCTGCTGGAGGTAGAGGGGGAGGGACGTATCTGCGCCGCCGACATCAAGCCTTCCGCCGACTTCGAGGTTACCAACCCGGAGCTCTGCCTGATTACCCTGAATAACCCCAAGTCCAAGCTCTACGTGGAGATGGACGTGGAACTGGGCACGGGCTTCCGCCCCGCCGAGTCCTCGGACGGCACGCCGGTGGGCACCATCCCGGTGGACGCCATCTTCACCCCCATCCGCAAGGTCAATTATACCGTCGAGCCGACGCATATCGGGCGGGAGACCTCGCGGGAGCGGCTGGTGCTGGATATCTGGACGGACGGCACCACCTCGCCGGTGGACGCCATGAGCCGCGCCGCCGAGATTCTCATCGAGCAGGTCACCCCCTTCCAGGAGTACGTCAAGATTTCCCAGATGAAGGCCGAGGAGCGGCTCATCCGCATGGCCATCCCCGACGAGAAATACAACATGCCCGTGGAGCAGCTCGACCTCTCCGTGCGCACCATGAACTGCCTGCGGCGCTCCAACATCGCCACCGTGGGCGAGCTCATCGGCAAGGGCACCAAGGAGCTCTTGAAGCTGCGCAACTTCGGGCAGAAGTCCTACCAGGAAATCGAAGACCGCCTGGCCCGCATCGGCCTCTCGCTGGAGCCCAAGGTCGAGGAAGAGAGCGCCGAAGAGTCCGAAGCCGAGGCGGATACCGAAGCGGACGTCGTAGCGGAGGCATCCGTCGCCGAAGCCGTCGAGGAGACCCCCGCCGAAGAAACCGAGGCCGAGGAAGCAGTCGAAGAAGAGACCGAAGAGAAAGCGCCGGCAGATGAAGAAACAGAGCAGGGAGAGCCGCAGCCATGAGGCATAATATCGCAGGTCGCAAGCTGGGCAGGGTCAGCGGCCACCGGCGGGCGCTGTACCGCAACCTGGTGACCGACCTCCTGAAACACGAGAAGATTGTCACCACCGAGCCCAAGGCCAAGGAGGTGCGGGGTCTGGCCGAGCGGATGATTACGCTGGGCAAAAAGAGCGGCCTGCCCGCCTACCGACAGGCGCTGGCCTACGTTACCGATAAGAAAGTGACCGATAAAATTTTCTCCGAGCTGGGCCCGCGCTACAAGGAGCGCCCCGGCGGCTACACGCGCATCATCAAGCTGGCACCCCGCCTCGGCGACGGCGCATCCATGGTGCGGCTGGAGCTGGTCAAGTAAACTCACCGGGGAACCCGGCAGCGGGCAGCATGATTGTGCTGATTATAGAATACGACGGCACCGCCTACCACGGCTCACAGTGGCAGGCCAATGCCCCGACGATACAGGGAGAGATAGAGAAGGCCTTGCAGAAACTAACCGGAGAACAGATAAGAATAAAGGCGGCCGGCCGCACCGATGCCGGCGTCCACGCCCGGGGGCAGGTCGTCGGTTTTACGACGGCATCGAGCCTGCCGCTGGCGGCCTTCCACGACGGGATGAACCACTACCTGCCGCGGGGCATCGCCGTGCAGGCGGCCTACCGCGCCGCCGATGATTTCGACGTACGCCGCCGCGCCGTAAGCCGCGAGTACCGCTACTCCATCCTGAACAGCCCGGCGCGCTCGCCGCTGCGGGACGCCTGCGCCTGGCGGGTCGAGGGCGAGCTGGATATCGCGGCCATGAACCAGGCGTGTCAGGCCCTCGTCGGCCGGCACGATTTTGCGTCTTTCGTCGCCTCCGCCGGGGTCGTCCGAGGCAAACGGACGGAGCGGGAGGTATTTAAAGCGGAAATAAAACGGGACGGCGACATGATTTCATTCGATATAGTCGCCAATTCGTTCTTACCCCATCAGGTACGCAACACCGTCGGCGCGCTCGTCAGGGTCGGGCAGGGCCGCCTGACCCCGGAAGAGTTCGGCGAGATGGTCACCGCCGCCACGCCGGGACTGGCCGCCCCGATGGCCCCGGCGGCGGGGCTCTGCCTGATGCGGGTGAACTATCCAAGTCCCTTCGAGGGAGAAGCAGAATGAAGACATACAGCGCCAGACCGGCGGATATCCAGCGGGAGTGGCACCTAGTCGACGCCGCCGATAAGACCCTGGGGCGGCTCTCCAGCCAGATAGCCCGGCTGCTCATGGGCAAACACCGGCCCATCTACACCCCCCACCTGGATACCGGGGACTTCGTGGTGGTCGTCAACGCCGAAAAGTTTCGCGTCACCGGCAAGAAGACGAAGCAGAAGCTCTACTACCGCCACTCCGGGTACCCCGGCGGGTTCAAGGCCGTTACCCTGGAGAAGATGCTGGCCGAGCACCCCACGCGGGCGCTGGAGCACGCCGTCTACGGCATGCTGCCCCACACCCGCCTGGGTAACCAGATGAAGAAACGACTCAAGGTCTACGCCGGGGCGGAGCACCCGCACGCCTCGCAGTTCGCCCCCGCCGCGGCCGGGGATACCAAATAATGGGACAGGGGAAATATGGATAAACAGAGCTATTTTTACGGGACAGGCCGCCGCAAGGAGGCGGTGGCGCGCGTCCGGCTGACGCCGGGGAACGGCGCCATCATCGTCAACGGCTCGCCTTTCGAGGAGCGCTTTACTTCGCTGGAGCACCAGCGGGTCATCACCCAGCCCTTCATCGCTACCGAGGCTACCGGGCGCTATAACGCCGTCATCAAGGTGGAGGGCGGCGGCGTCACCGGGCAGAGCGGGGCCATCGCCCACGGCATCTCCCGCGCCCTGGCCCGCGCCGACGAGCGCTTCAAGCCGGTGCTGCGCCAGAACGGACTCCTTACGCGCGACGCCCGCACCAAAGAGCGCAAGAAGCCCGGCCTGAAGCGGGCCCGCAAGGCGCCGCAGTACACCAAGCGTTAGAAACTCGGGAACAAGAGAGACCATCAAGCCGGAAGCGCGGTTCCGCCGCGCTTCCGGTCATTCTTTCCCCTACCCTCTCGCCAGCCTGTCTTTAAGGTAGCTTATGGCCTCCACCGGCGTGGGGTCGGCGCCGTTGAGAATCCCCAGATAGTAGCTGGTGAAATCGCCCAGCAGCACCAGGCTCATCATCTGCGCCAGGTCGCTCTCGCCCCGGCCCCCGGCGAGCTCGCAGGCCACCCCGGCCCGGTCAAGAAGCTCGGCGGTTACCTCGTAGCGGAGCCCGACACGCTCGTTAAGTGAAGCCGCCCGCAGCATGACCACCACTATTTTCCGGGCGACCTCCGGCGGGAAGGTGTAGCCTACGACGGCGTTGTGGTTCAGCTCCGGGAAGACCTCGTAAAAGGCCCAGGCCTTGCCGTTTTCGTTCATCTGGGTCTTCCAGCGGCGGGCCACCGCGGCGGTGATACCGGCGCCGTAGACCACCGGCAGGCGACCGTGTAATTTTTGGGCCAGCCGCTTGGCGGGGTTGGCCTCAAGCGGCGACTTTTCGCCGAGTTCCTCAACCATTTTCTCCAGTAGTTCCACCGTCCCGGCGACGTCGTTTGATTTATCGCTTACCAGGCCGAGGTTCGTCAGGATGCCGAGCATGGGGATGAGGCTGTAGCCCAGGGCGGCGCGGGGCTGGGACGCGTAGTTTATCTTGAAAACGGGCGCTGCATTGGCTTCGGCCATTTTCTCCAGTTTCCCGCCGCCGGTCACCGCCAGCCTGTGGGCCCGTGTTTTCAGGGCCAGCTCGAAGCCGGAGACGGTCTCCTCGGTATTGCCGGAATAGCTGGAGGCAATCACCAGGGTCTTTTCATCGACGAAGGCGGGGAGGCCGTAGTCGCGGTGGACGATGACGGGGACTCTCAGCTCCGTCGGCACCAGGTCTTTGAGCAAATCGCCGCCGATGGCCGAGCCTCCCATACCGAGGACGACGATTTTATCAATATTATGATATTCCGCGGGCAGCTCGAAGGCGGCGACCTTCCCCCAGGCCTGCCGTACTTGCGCCGGGAGGTCTTTGATGCAGGCCAGCATACCGGCGGGGTCCTGCCGGGGGTATATACTCACATCGTCGAGATTTATTTTGTTCATCTACCTCACCCCCTTTATCCCCCTCTCCTATCAAGGAGAGGGGGAAGTTATTAATGAGGGGCTGACGCCCCTCAATCTCCCCGTTTTGGATAACCCCCTCCACCCCATCCGAGTTATCTATTCCCACCCAGGCCGCCCTCGCGGCATCCGCGGCTTAGCCCTGAGTTTTAGACCCCGGCCATCTCCCGCCCGATTTTGAGGAGCCGCTCGGCGCGCTTCGGGGAGTCGGTCTCGGTATAGATGCGCAGCAGGGGCTCGGTGCCG
>DAOUEH010000167.1:0-3067 GCA_034430635.1 Dehalococcoidales bacterium
CCCAGCGTATCGGCCAGCTTCCGGCCGATGCCGAGCCCCTCGGCGGTAATCGGGGCGAGGGCGTTATCCCTGGCCTCGCCGTAGACGGCTACTCCCTGGTAGTCAGCCATAGTCCTGTCTCCTCTATATTAATCAAGAAGTGTTAAAAAATTATGAATCAAACTTAGAATACCTTGGCCTCGCGGAGCTTGCCGGCCAGGGCCGCCGCCGCCTCTTCCGGGGTATCACCCTCGGCGAAGTCGCACTTGCCCTCGTGCACCGGCTGGTACAGCTTTTCAACAACCGCCCGCCGTCCCGCCGCGCCGACCTTGGCGGTCTCGAGGCCGATATCGGCCGGTTTCCAGACCACCGGCGTTATCTTCTTGGCCGCCATGATGCCCTTGATGGTGGGGTAGCGCGGCTCGCCGACTTCGTTGCTGACGGTGACCACCGCCGGCAGCGGAAGCTCGATAACTTCGTAGCCCGCCGCGGTCACCCGGGAGACCTTGAGGGCGCTGCCGGCGGCGTCTATCTGCCGGGCCAGCGTCACGCAGGGCAGCCCCAGCAGTTCGGCGATACCGGCGCCCGTCTGCCCGGCATTGGTATCCGAGGCCTCGCGCCCGCAGAGGATGAGGTCGTACTCCCCCGTTTTCTTGATGGCGGCGGCCAGGGCGATGGCCGTGGCGGCGGCGTCGCCGCCGGTATAGGCCTCGTCCTCCAGCAGTATCAGTTCGTCGGCGCCCATGGCCAGCGGTTTCTTGACCACCTCGCGCTGCAGGTTGGCCCCCAGGCTGAGAACGGTTATCTTGCCGCCACCGGCGTCCTTGAGCTTAAGGGCCGCCTCCACGGCGTACTCCCCGTAGGGGTCGATGACGAGCGGGGCGCCGCGCATCTCGGCCTTCCTGGCGGCGGCGTCTATCTTGAAGCTGCTCGGCGGGGCCTCGGGGTCGATAACCTGCTTGACACACACGATAATATTCATTTGCCTGCACTCTCTAGAGATATTTTAGACGGGGATACTCACTGAATTCCGGTCTAATTTAGCACCATCTCCGAAGCTATGTCAAACTCAGGCCGACAACGCGCGCGATGCCGGCCAGGTCGGGGTAGACCGCGACGGTGCCGGAGGGGAAGGCCTCCCGCAGCATCTCCGCCGCCGCCGCCGCCTGCCCCTGGCCCACCTCGACGAGGACGGCGCCGCCCGGCTTCAATTTACCACCGGCCTGACGGCAGAAGGCCCGGATGCCGGTAAGCCCGTCCTCGCCGCCGTCGAGGGCCAGGGCCGGCTCGCCGTCGAGGGGGCCGCCGGGCGCCATCTCCTCCCGGCGCACGTAAGGCAGGTTGGCGATAATCAGGTCGACGGGCTCGGGGAGGGGTTCCAGTATATTCCCCTGGAGAAAGGTGATTCTATCCGAAACGCCGTGTCTTTCGGCGTTTTCCCGAGCTACTGCAAGCGCACGTGGGGATATATCCGTGGCGTAGATTCCGGCCCCCGGCAGGTGCGCCGCCAGGCTCACGGCGATGGCCCCGGCGCCGGTGCCGATATCGGCGATGGTGTAATTTTCTCTGTTTTGGGCAATCTCAACGGCCTTTTCCACGAGCAGCTCGGTCTCCGGGCGGGGGATGAGGACGTGAGGGTTAACTAGGAAATCCAGCCCGTAGAACTCGCGGCGGCCGGTGATATAGGCGGTGGGCTCGCCATTGATTCTGCGCCGGATAAATTCGGCTAAGGCTGTTTCATCTTCGGGGGAAAGCTCGGCTTCGAGGCCGGCGTAGAGCCCGGCGCGGTCGGCGCCGAGGACGTGCCGCAGCAGCACCTCGCCTTCCAGGGAGGCCTCGGCGATACCGGCCCCGGAAAGGGCGCGGCGCGCCCCGGCCAGCGCCTGCCGGCGGTTCACACCTCCCGCCCCGAAAGCAGCCGGGCCTGCTCGTCGGCGGCCAGGGCGTCGATGAGGTCGTCCATCTCGCCTTCCATGAAGCGGGGCAGGTTGTGCAGGTTGCGGTCGATACGGTGGTCGGAGATGCGGTCCTGGGGGTAGTTATAGGTGCGTATCTTCTCGGCGCGCTCGCCGCTGCCCACCTGCGAGCGCCGGTCGGAGGTAATCTGCGCCTCCTGCTTCTGCCGCTCGATGTCCAGCAGGCGCGTCCGCAGCACGGAGAGGGCCTTGACCTTGTTCTGGAGCTGCGAGCGCTCGTCCTGGCAGACGACCACCATGCCGGAGGGGAGGTGGGTCATACGGATGGCGGTGGCCACCTTGTTGACGTTCTGGCCGCCGGCCCCGCCGGAGTGGAAGACGTCCACCTTGATGTCGTCCGGGTTGACATCGATATCCACCTCCTCCGCCTTGGGCAGCACGGCCACCGTGGCCGTGGAGGTATGAATCCGGCCGGAGGCCTCGGTGACGGGGACGCGCTGCACGCGGTGGACGCCCCGCTCGTACTTGAGGCGGCTGTAGGCCCCTTTGCCTTTCACCTCGAAGATGATTTCCTTGAAGCCGCCCAGGCCGCTCTCGCTCAGGCTGAGGACGTCGGTCTTCCAGCCGTGGTTCTGGGCGTAGCGGGAGTACATGCGGAAGAGGTCGGCGGCGAAGAGGGCGGCCTCGTTGCCGCCCGTCCCCGCCCTGATTTCCATGATAATGTCCTTGGCGTCGTTGGGGTCTCTGGGCAGCAGCGCCTTCCTCAAGCCCGCCTCCAGCCCGGCCTGCTCCGCCTCCAGCTTAGCAATCTCCTGCCGGGCCAGGGCGGTCATTTCGGCGTCGGTCTCGCCGTCGAGCAGCGTCCGGGTCTCGGCCAGGCTTTTTCCGGCGGCCTGGTAGCGACGGTAGAGCGCCACCACCTCCTCGATGGAGGCCCGCTCCTGCGCCAGCTCCTGAAGCTGCTTGAGGTCGGTGGCCACCTCGGGGCGGGCCATCTGCTCGTCCAGCTCCCGGTAACGTCTTTCTATTTTCTCCAGCTGCTCCTGCATCGCGCCGCTCCTTAAGAAAATTATAGCACAGCACCGGGGGCGCTCCAAGCTGCGCAAATTGACAGCCGGCGTAAAAATACACTATAATCAAGCGTGTCCGGCCTGCCCGACCCCTTCGTAAAA
>DAOUEH010000168.1:0-3723 GCA_034430635.1 Dehalococcoidales bacterium
TACCTGGAGGATTTTCTCCAGGGCGGGCAGCAGGTCGGAGACCGCCGAGATTTTCTTATCGGTAATCAAGATGTAGGGGTCTTCGATTTCGGTCTCCATGCGCTCGGCGTTGGTGACCAGATAGGGGCTGATGTAGCCGCGGTCGAACTGCATGCCCTCGACGTACTCTATCTCGTACTGGGTGCCCTTGGACTCCTCGACGGTGATGACGCCGTCCTTGCCGACCTTCTCCATGACCTCGGCCAGGAGATTGCCGATTTCGGGGTCCTTGGCGGTGATGGTGCCCACCTGGGCAATCTGCTCCTTGTCCTTGACCTCGGTAGAGGCCGCCTTGAGCGCCTCGACCATGGCGGCGGCGGCCTTCTGGATGCCCCGCTTCAGCCCCTGCGACTCGGCCCCGGCGGCGATGTTTTTGAAACCGCCGTTGATGATGGCGTGGGCCAGAATGGTGGAGGTGGTGGTGCCGTCGCCGCAGGCGTCGTTGGTCTTGGAGGCCGCCTCCTTGACGAGCTGCACGCCCATGTTCTCGAACGGGTCGGGGAGCTCGATGTCCTTGGCGATGGTGACGCCGTCGTCGATGACCGAGGGCGCCCCCCACTTCTTATCCAGGGCCACGCAGTGGCCTTTGGGCCCCAGGGTGACTTTCACGGCGTCCGCCAGGGCATCGATGCCCTTTTTCAGGGCGTGTCTGGCTTCTTCTCCGAAAATTATCTGTTTGGCCATATTTGTTCTTCCTCCTTAGCCTGCCTTATCGTTATTTCTTCGCCAGAATATCGCTCTCGCGAAGGATAATCAGCTCTTCTTCGTCGATCTTAATCTCGGTGCCCCCGTACTTGGCGTAAATCACCGTATCGCCCACCTTGATGTCCATGGGGATGCGGTCGCCCTCGTCGCCGTACTTGCCCGGCCCCACGGCCAGCACCTTGCCCTCCTGGGGTTTTTCCTTGGCGGTATCCGGCAGGTATATCCCGGACTTGGTCATTTCCTCTTTCTCGATTGGCTTTACCAGAACGCGGTCAGCCAGCGGCTGAAGTTTAGCTGCCATACTTTTATTGCCTCCTTTCTCTATTGAACAGCCGGTTACTGTCACAGTCATTAGCACTCTCGCGGGGAGAGTGCTAACATCTATATCATACCGTAGATTAACGGTTAGCGCAACCGGATATAGCGGTATTTAGAGTAAATAATGGCAGTTAGAGAAAAAATATCTCGTCTTTTCACCCTTTTTCTCCTGCGAATAGCCCGGGATGTCTTCTTTTATTAATCCCTTACTATCCGGATGGAAGATATTTTCTCCCGGGCGATAAAGTGCTAAAATATGTTAAGCAATACTGGTATACGGGGCGAAGAGATGAACGTGAAGACGCTGCCGGCCACGCGCTGCGGGGAGACCGAGTTCCGCTGGGGCGAGCGCACCTATATCATGGGGGTGGTAAACCTCAGCCCGGACTCCTTCTCCGGCGACGGGCTGGGCGACGACATCGAGGCGGCGGTGGCCCAGGCCCGGCGCATGGTAGCCGAAGGGGCCGACATCATCGACGTCGGCGGGGAGTCCACCCGCCCCGGCACCGAGCCTACGTCCGCCGAAGATTACGACGCAGAGCTGCTCCTGGTCATCCCCGTCATCGAGCGGCTGGCCGCCGAGCTTACCGTGCCTGTCAGCATCGATACCTACAAGGCCAGGGTGGCCCGCCGGGCGCTTGAAGCCGGGGCCAGTATCATCAACGATATCTGGGGCCTCAAGCGCGACCCGGAGCTGGCCAGAGTGGCCGCCGCGGCGGGGGTGCCCCTCATCCTCATGGCCAACCAGCGCGATGCGCCCCCGAAGGCGGGCATCATGGCCAGGGTCTTAGCGGATTTGGAAACGGGCATCGCTACCGCCGAGAGGGCCGGCGTCGCCCCCGGGGATATCATCGTCGACCCCGGCATCGGCTTCGGCAAGACCCTGGAGCAGAACCTGGAGCTGGTCAACCGCCTGGCCGAGCTCAAACGCCTCGGCAAGCCCATCCTGCTGGGGACGTCGCGCAAGTCGATGATCGGCCTGGTGCTCGACCTGCCGCCCGACCGGCGCCTGGAGGGCAACCTGGCGGTGACGGCCATCGGCATCGCCAACGGGGCCGATGTCGTCCGCGTCCACGACGTGCGGCCCACGGCGCTGGTCTGCCGCATGAGCGATGCCGTTATCAGAAGGGGGGCCGTCGGTGACTGAAGCTATTACCGCCTATTTGAGCCTGGGCTCCAACCTGGGCGACCGCCAGAAGAACCTGGACCGGGCCCTGGAGCTGCTGGCCCAGCGCATGCGCCTGGGCAAGATATCGCCGGTATACGAGACCGAGCCGGTGGGCAATACCGACCAGCCGCGCTTCCTCAACCTGGCCTGCCAGGTCTTCACCCATCTGAGCCCCCAGGGGCTGCTGACGCTGGCCAAAGGCATCGAGGAGAAGATGGGGCGGCGCGGTAAGTCCGGCGAGGCCCGCCTCATCGACATCGATATCCTCCTCTACGGCGACAGCGTGATGACGTCGCCGGAGCTGACCATCCCCCATCCCCGCATGGCGGAGAGGGCCTTCGTGCTGGAGCCCCTGGCCGAGATTGCCCCCAACGCCGTCCACCCCGTCACCGGCCAGAAAATCAAGGCGATGCGGAAGGCCATCAAGGAGAAACAGGGAGTCTTCAAGCTGGAGGACGGGGAGTAGTGTACGAGATAACCGTAACGCGGCACTTCGACGCCGCCCACTACCTGCGGGGCTATCAGGGCAAGTGCGAGGCCATGCACGGCCACCGCTACCGGGTGGTTGTCAAGGTGGCGGCCAGCGGGCTCAACGACATCGGCCTGGCTTATGACTTCACCGATATCAAGCGCCACCTGGACGCAATCTTGGCGCGCTACGACCATACCTGCCTCAACGACGTGCTGCCCTTCGATAAAATCAACCCCTCCGCCGAGAACCTCGCCGCTACCATCTATGACGAGCTTAAGGGGAAGCTCTCCGGCGAGCCGGTGGAGCTGGCCGCCGTGGAGGCATGGGAGACACCGGAGCAGGGGGTTAGTTACCGCCCCGATTAGGCCCGTTTCCCCGTCGGTGTTATCTATTCCCACCCAGGCCACCCTCGCAGCATCCGCGGCTTAGCCCAGAGTTTTCCCCACCGCCCCTTCAATTAAGATACATCTATATTAAATTCCCTTAAAGGGCATGTTGGGCGGACTCTTCTCCATTTGAAGCTCTATCTTGACCTTTGCCTCAGCCTCATCCAAGCGTACCATAATTTCTGATGAGTATTTCTTTCCCCAGTGTATACCCATCACTTCCACATCCACTCGCATCGGCAATTTCCCATCACTCTGTAAGGGCACTATCTTCACGTCTGTTATCCAGTTTGGCAAGCTTTTACTGACTAGTATTTTTTTATAGTGCCCCCCTATATTACGCACAAAGAAACTGCCTTTTTGCTTAACGTATGGTAGGCCATCATTTATTTTTATGGTTTTAGGATGAACTCCCGGTTTTGGTTTTTTACCAGTTTTAGATTTTGATTCAGTATAAACTTTTGACTCTGAATTTCCAGTTGATTGATGGTTTTTCAGGTTGCTTAAACCTGATGTGCTATCATATTGTGTCCTTCTTTCAAGATTCGATAAAATCGTAAAGGCTTCATTAACTAATTTTAGTTCATCTTCTGCTTGTCTGCGGATACGTTCTGATGCACCTGCTAGACGGTCTG
>DAOUEH010000169.1:0-5160 GCA_034430635.1 Dehalococcoidales bacterium
TGGCATTGGTATTGGGCGAGGCAAAGATGCCGATGCCGAGCCCGTTGATGGCCAGGGCGACCATGATGTACCAGATGGGCGTGGCCGCGTTGACAAAGACGAGCAGCAGCAGCGCCACGCAGTTGAGCGCCATGCCCACTGAGGCCACCAGCCGCGGCTCGATTTTATCCGAGATGCGCCCGGAGATGGGCGTCATGATGGCCATGAGCACCGAGGCGGTAATGAGTACCAGGCCGGCCCTGTCCGGGGCGAAGCCCTTGATATCCTGGAGAAAGAGGTTCAGCAGGAAGCTCACGGCGAAGGTGGCGATGTAAGAAATGAATATGGCCAGGTTGGAGAAGAAGAATACCCGGTTCTTGCTAAAGAGGCTGAGGTCGAAAATGGGGAAGGGCGTCCGCCCTTCCCAGCGCGCGAAGACGACCAGCCCCGCCGCCCCGATGACGAAGAGGACTATTCCCAGCACGCCGGGCAGCGACGAAAAACCGTAGATAAACAGGGCGATGGAGATGGCGTAGGTAATGGAGCCGACGACATCGAACCGCTCGTTTTTGGCCTCGTGCCACTCCCCCTTGAGGGCGTAGAAGACCAGCGCCAGCAGCACCACGCTGAGAAACCCGGCCAGGATGAAAATGCTCTGCCAGCCGTAGGCATTGGTGAGGACGCCGCCGATATAGGGCCCCGCGGAAAGCCCGATATACGTCCCCGCCGTGCTGATGCCCAGGACGCGCCCCCGGCTCTCGGCGGGGAATACCGAGGTGAGGATGGAGATGCTGTTGTTGAACATTATCCCCGAGCCCGCCCCCATCAGGGCCAGGCTGATGAAGAGCAGGGCAATGGAGTTGGCGAAAATCCCCAGTACGGAGGCCAGGATGGTCACCAGCAGCCCCATGATGAAGAGCTTCTTCCGCCCGTAGATATCGGAAAGCCGCCCGAAGGGCACCTGCACCATGGCAATGGAGAGGAAATAGATGGTGCCGACCCAGGCCATTACCCAGGCCTCCATGGCGAAATCGCGGCGGATGGTGGGGATGGCCACGTTGATGGCCGCCACCAGGAACGGCATGATGAAAGAAGTCGCCGTGGAGATGATGAGGACGATATACCTTTTTACGCCGGTGCCAGGCTCGTTCTCCATATCACCAGCTTTCCCGAACTAAATGCGAGGATACCTGGGTGTGTCGTTATTGATACAGGCCAATTAAGGCCCAGGTGAGGGGAGGAGGTCAAGCGGCGCTCTCGATGGCGCCCCGCCGGGCCGCCGACGGGGGACGCGGCGCCGGGGCAATCTGGGCGCGGAAGCCGCACTGGAAGCAGCGCTTGCCTTCGGCGACGGCCCCGTCTTCGGGCAGGCCCAGCTCGACCTCGGTGAAGTTGCGGATAGCCTTATCCGGGGGCAGGCAGGGCATTTTCACGCGCGGCTGGCCGTGGAAGTCCTCGGCGGTAAGCCCGGCGCAGATGCCGATGCTCCGTTCCCGCGTCAGTTCTTCGTCGATGATGCCGCTGCCGCCGAGGTACTTATCGATGGCGCTGGCCGCACGCCTTCCGGCGGCGATGGCCCGGATGACGGAGTCGGGGCCGGTCACGGCGTCGCCGCCCGCCCAGACGCCATCGCGGCTGGTGGCCAGGGTTTCCTCGTCGGCCCGGATGGTATCGCCCCGGCCGGTCTTTACCTTGAAGCTCTCCGGGATATCCGGCCGCTGGCCGATGGCGCCGATGATGGCGTCGTACTCGACATCGCACTCGCTGCCCTTGATGGGCATCGGGCGCCGCCGCCCGCTGGCATCGGGCTCGCCCAGCTCCATGCTGTTGCAGGTCATCGAGAGGCGGCCGTTACACTCGCACACCTTGAGGTGACCGGTGAGAAACTCTATCTTGATGCCCTCCTCCAGGGCGGCCTCGACCTCCTCCGGGCTGGCGGGCATCTCGTGGCGGGTGCGGCGGTAAATGATGGTCACTTCCCTGGCGCCGAGCCGCAGGGCGACGCGGGCGCTGTCGATGGCGACGTTGCCGCCGCCGATAACGGCTACCTTATCGCCCAGGTTGACCTTGACGCCCAGGTTGGCGTCCCGCAGGAACGAGGCCCCGTCATAGACGCCGGGGAGGGTATCCCCCTCAACGCCCAGGGGCATGCCGCGGTGGGCCCCCGGCCCCAGGAAAACGGCGTCGTAGCCCTGCTCGAAGAGGTCGTCGGTGGACTCAATCCGGGTGTTGAGCCGGATATCCACGCCCGCCTCCTGAATGACGGCGATTTCAGCGTCCAGGACATCCGGGGGCAGACGGTAGTCCGGGATGCCGACGCGCATCATGCCGCCGGCCCTGGAGAACTGCTCGTAGACGGTGACGGCGTGCCCGGCCTTGGCCAGGTAGAAACCGGCCGTCAGCCCCGCCGGCCCCGAGCCGACGATGGCTACCTTTTTATCCGTCCTGGGCAGGTGGCGGGAGTATTTCTTCCAGGCGCCGCTATCGCGGTCGGCCACGAAGCGCTTCATGAATCTTATTGAGATGGGGTCGTTGAGGGCGCTGCGCCGGCAGGCCTCCTCGCAGGGGTGGATGCAGACGCGTCCCAGCGCCCCGGGGAAGGGTACTTTCTCGCGGATGACGGCCAGGGCCTCCTCGTACTTGCCCTCGCCGATGAGATAGACGTAGAGAGGCACGTTGATGCCCGCCGGGCAGGCGTACTGGCAGGGCACGGAAAGCTCCTCCGGCACGCGGTCGGGCAGGTACTCGGCGCCCGCGTCCGTCAGGGCGCCGGTGGGGCACACCTCGACGCAGGCCCCGCAGAAACGGCAGCCGGAGTCCTGCAGGGGGCGGTCGAAGGCGGTGCCGACCACCGTCTCGAAACCGCGGTTGATGAAGCTCACGGCGCCGATGCCGCGCACCTCGGCGCACATCTGCACGCAGCGCCCGCAGAGGATGCAGAGGTTGTAGTCGCGCTTGATGAGGGGCTCCCGCGCGTAGTCCACGGGCAGGTCTTTATAATGATAGGGCAGGGGCACTTCCCTCATGCCGATGTAGTCGACGATGTACTGTAGCTCGCACTGCTCGTTGTTGGGGCAGGCCACGCAGCGCTCGGTGACGGCCACGTTACGCAGGCAGATATCATAAGGCCCGCAGCGCTCGCGGCGGTGGCAGGTGAGGCAGGCGTTGGGGTGCTCGGTGAGGATGAGCTGCATGAAGGAGCGCCGCAGCTCCTGGAGGCGGGGCGTGTTGGTGGTGACCTTCATGCCGTCGGTAGCTGGGGTGGTGCAGGAGGTGGGCAGGCCGCGTACACCCTCTATCTCCACGATGCACAGCCGGCAGCCGCCGTAGGGCGGCAGGTTGGGGTGGTAGCACAGGGTGGGGATATAGACGCCGGCCTCCTGCGCCGCCTGGAGCACCGTGGTGCCCTTCTCTACCTCCGTGTTGATGCCGTCGATGGTCAGCCTGATAGTATCCGTCATGAGCTATAAAAAAGCTATCCTTTACCGGTCAAAGGATAGCCACCTCCCGCTTCTATCTTGAATGTTAGCACGGCTCGCACCGTAACAACTTTAGCACTAAACGGAGGCAATTTCAAGCTCTGCCCGAAGCTGACTGCGATGCCTTGGGGGGCCGAATAATTGCCCGACTAACGGGATTATGCTATATTTTGAGTAGATGAAAACCCAGCCCGAATTTGTTCCTTCCGGCGGGATTACCTCGCCCGGGGGGTTTCTGGCCGGCGCCGTGAGCGCCGGTATTAAATATGCTCCGCCGCGCCTCGACCTCGGTATTCTCCTGGCCGAGGAGGACTGCCGCGCCGCGGCGGTGTTCACCACCAACCGGATCAAGGCGGCGCCGGTGTTGCTCAACCAGCGGCGGCTGCAGGGCGGCCGCGCCCGGGCCGTGGTGATGAACAGCGGCTACGCCAACTCCTGCACCGGCGAGCCGGGCATGGCCGACGCCGTGGCCATGGCGGAGATAGCAGCGAAACACCTGAAACTGGTGCCGGAGGCGGTGCTGGTGGCCTCGACCGGCGTCATCGGCGTGAGGCTGCCCATGGAGCGCATCGGGCCGGCCATCCCGAGAGTAAGGCCCTCCCGCGAAGGCGGCCACGACCTGGCCCGGGCTATCATGACCACGGACACCGTCCCCAAGGAGGTGGCCGTGCGGGGCGACGGCTTCACCATCGGGGGGATGGCCAAGGGGTCGGGGATGATTCATCCCAACCTGGCCACGATGCTCGCCTTCCTGACGACGGACGCCAACGTCGGGGCGGATTTTCTTAAAAAGGCGCTCAGGAAGGCCGTGGATATTTCCTTCAACATGGTCTCCGTCGACGGCGATAACTCCACCAACGACATGGTGCTCATCATGGCCAGCGGTCAAGCCGGGGGCAGCGAGATTACCGCCGGCAGCCGCCGGGGGGCCGCCTTTCAGGCGGCCCTGAACGCGGCCTGTATCTATATGGCGCGTGAAATCGCCCGCGACGGCGAGGGGGCGACCAAGCTCATCGAGGTGACCGTGACCGGCGCGGGAAGCCTGGCCGATGCCCGGCGCGTCGCCCGGACGGTAGTCAGCTCGGCGCTGGTCAAGGCGGCCGTCTACGGCAGCGACCCCAACTGGGGCCGGGTGGTGGCGGCGGCGGGCCGGGCCGGCGCGGCGCTGGCTGCGGAGCGGCTGGAGCTATCTATCGGCGGCGTCTGCCTGGTGAGGGGTGGCTGCCCGCACCCTTTCGATAAGGGGCAGGTGGTGCGGCTGCTCAACGGGCGCGAGGTCACCATCACCCTCAACCTCAATAAGGGTGGGGCCGGGGCCACTGCCTGGGGTTGCGACCTGTCCCCGGAATATGTCACTATAAACAGCGATTATACCACCTGATTATGGGTGGGTGAGGACATCATGAAAAACGTCGCGGTAATCAAGCTCGGCGGCGCCACCTTCGGCAAGCGCGATACTACCATCGCCGATATCGCCACACTCCAGCAGCGGGGCGAGCCGCTGGTGGTGGTACACGGCGGCGGAGCCTCGGTTACCGACTGGCTGAAACGGCAGGGCGTGGCCACGAAATTCCTCCGCGGCGAGCGCGTCACCGACCTGCCTGCCCTGGAGGTGGCCACGGCGGTGCTGGCCGGGCTGGCTAATAAGGAAATCACCGCGGCTATCAACGTGCGCGGCGGGCGGGCGGTGGGCATCAGCGGC
>DAOUEH010000170.1:0-9774 GCA_034430635.1 Dehalococcoidales bacterium
CCGCCGTGGCCGATATAATTATCGAAGGCCTCCTCGAAGGTCTCGATATAGCCCTTTTCCAGCATCGCCCGGGCGATATGCGGCCGCCCGATGGAGCCCTCCCCGGCGATTTCCTTGACCCGCTCCCAGTCGACGGGCATGCCCATCTCGGCCAGCCGGGCAATCATGCCGCGGGCCCGCCCCTGGCGGGAATCGCGGAAACGCGTCAGCTGGGCGGCCAGGTCTTTATCGGTATAATCGATGAAATAGCCCAGGACGTGGGCCTCGCCTTCGGGGAGGTCGGTGCTTATTTCCACGCCGGGAATGAGCTTCAGGCCGGGGAATTTCTTGGCGGCTTCAAGCGCCGGGACGATGCCGTCGATGGTGTCGTGGTCGGTGAGGGCGATGACCTCCAGCCCCAGGCCGGCCGCTCTGGCTACCAGTTCCGGCGGGGTGAGCCTGCCGTCGGAGACGGTCGAGTGGAGGTGCAGGTCTACCCGGCTTATGGCGCCTTCGGGCCCGCCGTCAGTCACCCTTGTGCTCCGGTTTGCCTTTGGTGGAGCCGGAAGCGTACTCCTCCAACTGTGCGATGGTCATGGAGTCATACATATCTTTGGCGGCGCCCTTGAGACGGCTGACGGGTATCTCTCTCCGCTTGGCGGCCAGAGCCATTCCCGCCGCTCTCTGCTGGCTCTTGCTTTCGGCTGGCATGGCAACCTCCTCTCATAGCTCCCGCGTGATGCGCTCGATGCCGGTGGCCCGCCCGCTCTTCTCGTCCACCTCCACCATGACGGCGTTAAGCACCGGCCGGCCCCTGCCCACCGAGAGGTGGTGGGGTATCATGGAGAGGAAACGGCGGATGACGGCGTCGGTGTCGTCGCCGATGACCGAGTCGGTCGGGCCGGTCATGCCGATATCGGTGACATAGGCGGTGCCGCCGGGCAGTACCTGCGTATCGATGGTGCCCACGTGGGTGTGGGTGCCCAGGACGGCGCTGACCCGCCCGTCCAGGTAGCGCCCCAGGGCCACCTTCTCCGAGGTCGCCTCGGCGTGAAAATCGATGATAATAACCGGCGGCTTTGGTGTGAGCTCCTCCAGCAGGGCGTCCATAGCGCGGAAGGGACAGTCGTAGTTGGTCATAAAGGTGCGGCCGATGAGATTGACGACGAGCACCTTGCCCGTCCTGAGATAGCCGCGCCCCGGCACCCCGGGGGGATAGTTGAGGGGGCGCAGGATGGGCAGCTCGTCGTCGAGATAGGGGATAATCTCCTTCTGCGCCCAGATGTGGTTCCCCGAGGTGAGCACGTCGATGCCGCCGCCGAGCAGCTCCTGGGCCGTGTCGGGGGTCAGACCGAAGCCGCCGGCGGCGTTCTCGCCGTTGGCGATGACCAGATCCAGGCCATACTCGTCGCGCAGGCCGCGGACGAACCTGGTTATAGCCTGCCTCCCCGGCCGGCCGACAATATCACCGATGGCCAGTATTTTCATGCTTCTCTTCATGTCATTGCGAGGAGCCTCCGGCGACGAAGCAATCTCCTCTATTGGTCATTGAGATTGCTTCGCTTCGCTCGCAATGACAGCCTTTCTTACTTGGCATAGTCCACGGCCCGGGTCTCGCGGATAACGGTGACCTTAATCTGGCCGGGATAGTCCAGCGTCTCCTCCACCTTCTTGACGATGTCCCTCGCCAGCCTCATGGCCCCCAGGTCGTCGATGGACTCCGGCTTGACCAGGATGCGCACCTCGCGGCCGGCCTGGATGGCGTAGGACTTATCGACCCCCTTGAAGCTGTCGGCGATTTCCTCCAGGGCGCGGAGCCGCTTGAGGTAGCTCTCCAGGGACTCGCGCCGGGCGCCGGGACGGGCGCTCGAGATGGCGTCGGCCGCCGAGGTGATGTAGCCCCAGATGGAGGTATCGGCGGTCTCCAGGTGGTGCTCAGCGACGCCTTTTAAAACCTCGGGGGACTTCTCCCACTGCTTGACGAGGTCGGCGCCGATGGCGGCGTGGGTGCCTTCCACCTCGCGGTCGACGGACTTGCCGATATCATGCAGCAGGCCGGCCTTCTTGGCGGTGGTGACGTTGGCACCAATCTCGGCGGCAATCATGCCGGAAAGATAGGCCACCTCCATGCTGTGCTCCAGGGCGTTCTGCCCGTAGCTGGTGCGGTACTTGAGCCGACCCAGCAGCTTGATAAGCTCGGGGTGCAGCTGCACGCCCAGCTTCATGGCCGCCTGCTCGCCGGCGGTCTGGATATCGGCGTCCACCTCTTCCTTGGCCTTGGTAGCCATCTCCTCGATGCGGGCCGGATGAATACGCCCGTCGAGGATGAGGCGGTTGAGGGCGACGCGGGCAATCTCGCGGCGGACGGGGTCGAAGCTGGAGATGGTCACCGCCTCCGGCGTATCGTCGATGATAAGGTCGACGCCGGTGGCCTGCTCCAGGGCGCGGATATTGCGGCCCTCGCGGCCGATGAGCCGCCCCTTCATCTCGTCGTTGGGGAGGGGGACGACCGAAACGGTGGTCTCGGCGACGATTTCCGAGGCGCTGCGCTGGATGGCCGAGGACAGAATCTCCTGCGACTTCTCGTCGGCCTCTTCCTTGAGATGGGCCTCCCACTGGCGGAGGCGCCGCGAGGACTCCTGCTGCAGCTCTACCTCCATGGCGTCGAGAAGGGTCTGTTTTGCCTCCGAGCTGGACATCCCCGAGATGAGCTCCAGCTGCTCCAGCTGCTTGTCCTTGAGCTCGCCGAGCTGGCTGCGCGTCGATTCTATCTCCTTTTCGCGGTTGTTGAGGTTGCGCTCACGCTGCTCGACGCCCTCCAGTTTGCGCTCCAGGGTCTCGCTCTTCTGGTTCACGCGGTTTTCCTGCCGCTGCAGCTCGGCTCTCCGCTCGCGGTACTCGCTGTCGGCGCTGGCCTTGATGCGTTTGGCCTCCTCCTGGGCTTTTTCCTCTATTTCCTTGGACTCGTTCCTGGCCTCGGCCACCATCTTGGCCGCCCGCCTTTCGGCAATACGAATCTGGCGGTTAAAGAGCACCCGCCGGGAGAGGAAGAAGCCCAGGCCGCCGAAGACCAGGCCGATGACGAAACTGAAGAATATTGCCAGATATACAATTGGGTCCATATATTACCTCCCTGTGGTTTACGATATTTTGTTTTTCTTTGTTAATGCCGCTATCAAATGGCGCCGATGGCCACCAGATAGCCTTAATAATTACGTTTTCGCGGCGGCGCCGCACTCCTTCCAGACCCGGGCCACCGTCTCCCGGACGATGTCATAGCCGAAGCCCCGCCGCAGCAGGTGCGCCCCCAGGCGCTGGCGAAAGTCCTCGTAGTCGGTGGGGGAGAGGTGGCGGGCCTGGCTCAGGGCGGCCCGGTAGGCGCTGGCGCCCTCGTCGAGCCCGGCGACAGCCGCCTCGATGACGTCCCGGCTAATCCCCTTGCGGGCCAGCTCCATCCCGGTGAGGCGGCGGCTGCGCGGGCTGAAAGACTCGCGGTTGTCCAGCCAGTACCGGGCGAAGGCGGCGTCGTCCACCAGCCCCTGCTCCTTGAGCCTGGCCAGCGCCCGCGCGATATGCCCGGCCTCGAAGCCGCGTTTCTGGAGACGCTGGCGTATCTCGGCCTCGCTGCGCGGCCGGTAGGCCAGAAAGCGCCGGGCCGCGTTGAGGCAGCGCTGGTAGCCGTCGGCATCGGCCAGAGCCTTGAGGTCTTCCCCGGTTATCTCACGGCCGATTCTCAGCCCCTCTTTGAGGGCCACCTCGGCGGCCAGGGACAGGGCGAACTCGCCGTCCAGGTATACGTTTACCCGCTTTTCCCTTCCCCTCCCCGCCGCCATTCGGGTTATCTTGGTCATCGGTCGGCCTTTCTAACGCCTAAAACAAAAGGCTGAAGCCTGCGCCTCAGCCCTGGTCTCACTCTCCGGCTATTAAGTTGGTTATGCTGTACGCGCCCTCTATTCGGCGACGGGCACGCTTTCATGAGTGGTACCGGCTGAGGCTCTAATCCGCTCTTCGATTTCCTGGGCAAGCTCCGGGTTTTCCTTGAGGTGATGCTTGGCGGCCTCCCGGCCCTGCCCGAGGCGGATATCACCGTAGGAGAAAAAGGCCCCGGCTTTGCTGATAATCCCCAGCTCGGTACCCATATCCAGCAGGTTGCCCTCGCGACTGATGCCGTGGTCGAACATGATGTCGAACTCGGCGGTGCGGAAGGGTGGGGCAACTTTATTTTTGACTACCTTGGCCCTGACACGGCTGCCTACAGCCTCGTTTCCCAGCTTGATGGTCTCGGCGCGACGGAGCTCAATCCTGGTTGAGCTGTAGAACTTGAGCGCCCGCCCGCCGGTGGTCACCTCCGGGTTGCCGAAGACGATGCCGACCTTCTCGCGGAGCTGGTTGATGAAGACCACCGCCGTTCCGGCCCTGCCGATGGCCGCGGCCAGCTTGCGCAGGGCCTGGGACATCAGCCGGGCCTGCAGACCCATCTGAGGGTCGCCCATGTCCCCCTCTATTTCCGCCCGGGGTACCAGCGCGGCAACGCTATCGATGATGATGACATCGATGGCGCTGCTCCTTACCAGCGCTTCGGTAATCTCCAGGGCCTGCTCGCCGGTGTCCGGCTGGGATATTAGCAGTTCGTCAACGTTAACACCGCAATTGGCAGCGTAAGAGGGGTCCAGGGCGTGCTCGGCATCGATATAGGCAACCGTACCTCCTCTTTTTTGTGCTTCGGCGATGATGTGCTGGGCCAGGGTAGTTTTACCGGATGACTCGGGACCGAATATCTCGGTGATGCGCCCTCGCGGTATCCCGCCGATACCGAGGGCCAGGTCTAAAGCCAGGGAGCCGGTGGGAATGGCCGCGATGGGCGGCAGCCCGGAGGAGTCCCCCAGTTTCATGATGGAGCCCTTGCCGAACCGCTTTTCTATCTGCCCGATGGCCAATTCCAGTGCTTTTTCTTTCTCCGTGGTCATCTCTCGCCTCACCCCGATAATAGCACAGTTGTTTCACCAAAACAAGTAGGCGGGGGCGCCAGTTCTTAACAAGAATTTAATATATCCGGCATATCTCCGGCGCCGGTATCACGGGGGGTATGGCGCCGGCCCCCGAAGGCCGCACGCCCGAGGGGAGTACGATAGGGTGGTGGGGTATAGCCCTGCGGGCTAAGCCGTGGATGATAAGGGCGGTCGGGTGGGAATAGATAACTCAGCAGGGCGGTGGTGTGGCACCCGCAGGAAACGTGGTATAATGCGCCTTGAGTGCCGCCGCCTCGGCGACTAGCCACCAAACATTTAAGCAAACGGGGTGAAATCATGGAGATGCTTTATCTGCTGCTGATTATTCCGGGGCTGGCCGTTATCTACCTGGGGCTGGTGCTTGCCTGGCGCGACCCCCAGGCCGACCTGCGGCTGGACTTCCAGCGGCTCAAGGCCGGGCCCTGGCGCTTCGGCAGGGACTTCCTCTGGGGGAGCGCTACCTCATCCCACCAGGTAGAGGGGGGCTGCACCAACAACAACTGGTACGAGTTCGAGTCCGCCGTCGACGAGAAGGGACAGCCCCGCATCGCCGGGGGCCAGCGGGCGGGCGACGCCGACGACCAGTGGCACCGGTATAAGGAAGATATCAATCTGATGAAGGCCATCTCGCTCAACGCCTACCGCTTCTCGGTGGAGTGGAGCAAGATAGAGCCGGAGCCGGGTAAGTTCGACGAGAAGGCTTTAGACCACTACGAGCAGCTCGTCGATGCGCTGCTGGCCAGCGGCATCGAGCCCATGCTGACGCTGCACCACTTCACCAACCCCGTCTGGTTCGAGCACCAGGGGGCCTTCACGCAGGATAACTCGCCGGAGACATTCAGCCGCTACGTGGAGCACGTCGTAGAGCGGCTGGGGCCCAAGGTAAAGCTCTGGTGCACCATCAACGAGCCCTCCGCCTATGCCTTCGGCGGCTACTACGTGGGCATGTTCCCGCCGGCGGAGAAAAACCTCCAGCGGGCCGCCGTGGTCCTGCGCAACCTGCTGCGCTGCCATACCGCCGCCTATAATGTCATCAAGAAGATTGCCCCGCAGGCCCAGGCGGGGCTGGTCATCGTCAACCTCATCTACGAGGCCCCCGGCCGCTGGAACCTGCTGGACATCGTCTTCAACCGCATGCTGCGCGTCAACATGACCGATTCCCATTACCGCTATCTGGTGGACGGTGTTTTCAAGTTCTCCATGCCCGGCCAGACCCACGAATATTACGACAGCAGCGTCAAAGACGCCTTCGACTTCGTCGGCGTCAACTACTACACCCGCTACCTCTGGAAGCTCAGGCTCTTCGCTAAGGAGAAGCTGGCCATCGTCGAGAAGGCCCCGCCGGAGCGGATGACGGACGTGGACTGGGAGATATACCCGGAGGGTCTCTACCGGGTGCTGAAAATGGTGAGGGGCTACACCGCCAAGCCCATCTACATCACCGAAAACGGCCTGGCCGACGACAGCGATACCAAGCGGGCGCGCTTCATCGAGGAGCACCTCCTCGTCCTCAACCAGGCCGTGGCCGAGGGCATGAATATCAAGGGCTATTTCTACTGGTCGCTGCTGGACAACTTCGAGTGGGCCCACGGCTTCAACAAGCGTTTCGGCCTCTATCACGTGGACTACCAGACGCAAAAGCGCACCCTGCGCCCGGGCAGCCGCCGCTACCCGGAGATAATCGCGCAGAGCCGGGCCTGATGGGCGGTTGCCATCGCGGCGGGGCAGGGTTTATAATAGTGGCGCTGTCGCCGGGCCGTCAATTATATCACCGGCGGCGGCCATATTCTTGCGCCGGGTTCCCGGACGCCTGAGGAGGGTAGGATGAAGCCATTATTGACTGACCGGGTGGCCATTATTAACGGCGGGGCCACCGGAATGGGCCGGGCCACGGCCCTTCTCTTTGCCGGGGAGGGCTGCCACTGTGTCATCGCCGATATCAAAGAGGAAGAAGGCCGGAAGACCGCCGCCGAGGCCACCCAAAGGGGACGGGAGGCCATCTTCGTCAAATGCGACCTGGCCGACCTCAAGCAGATAAAGAACTGCGTCGATAAGACCATCGAGAAGTTCGGCAAGGTGGAAATCCTGGTGGGGTGCGCCGGAGGCTCCATCCCCCGCGAGCGGACGGCATCTGGCTACAAGCCCGTGGAGCGGCCCAAAACGGGCATCCGCTATACCGACGAGAGACACTACGACCTGATGATGGCCTTCAATCTCAAGGGCCACGTCTTCTTCTGCAAGGAAGTCTCCGGGTACATGATTGACCAGAAGTACGGCAAGATATGCATCATCTCCTCGATCGGGGTTTACCATCCCCCCGGCCCGGCCGTCGAGTACCACGGGGCCAAGGCGGGTCTTATCGGGCTGGTCAATAACCTGGCCTACGAGCTGGCCCCCCACAACATCAATGTCAACGGCATCCTGCCCGGCCCGGTCAAATCGCCTTTCTGGGACCCGGTGCTGGCCAGCATGCCGGAGGACAAGCGGGACGCCTTGATGGAAGGCGTCGGCAGCGTCACGCCGCTGGGGCGCACCGGCGTGCCGGAGGACATCGCCAATACGGTGCTCTTTCTCTGCTCGGAGATGTCCTCTTACATCACCGGCCAGATGATTAACGTCAGCGGCGGCCTCCCCATGGAGCGCTGCAAGCCGGGGGGCATGGCGCAGCGCGTCCAGGATCTGAGCCCGTCCGGTTAGCCAGCCGTCTTCTTCCGCCGCAGCGCACTTTTAGAAGAAAAGGGGGTATTCGTTTGATTACCAAAGAGTACGCGCATCTCATCAAACCCATGATTATCCGCCAGCCGCCGGCGGGGCTTTACCCGGAGCCGCGCATCTGGATGGAGGGTAAAGACCTGGAGGGTTTCAACGCCCATTTCACCTTCGGCTTCGTCAAGAAGCCGGTGGTATTTCACCCCCTGGAGGGGATGCTGGTGCACCCCTACGACGAGTGCCTCGTCTTCGAGGGGACGAAGAGCGACGATATCCTCTATCTGGGGGCGGAGGTCTCCGTGGAGCTGGGCGAGGAGCGGGAGGAGCACGTCTTCACCGAGCCCTCGGTGGTGCTTATCCCCAGGGGCCTGCCCCACGGCCCGGCGAAGGTGCGTAAGCTGGACAGGACCATTGTGCACTACGCCTTCGGCCTGGAGCCCGCCTACACCGCCGAGGCGGTCAAGCCCGGGGCCGCCGCGCCGACTAAGGGCAATAAGTACGGCCATCTCATCAAGCGGATGATTACCAATTTCAAGTCGATGGGGATGGAACCGCCTTCCTCGGAGGAGACCGGCGTTATCCGCCCCGCCTCGATGGGCGTGGGGCCCGGCAACGGCGACGAGGTCGTCTGGCTCTACGGCGAAGACCTGGAGGGGTTCAACGTCAACTTCACCTGGGGCTTCTACAGCCAGTGCGGCAAGTGGCACCGCGGCGGCGAGGCCCACTACCACCCCGAGGCGGAAATCCTCTGCTTCGTCGGCCTCGACCCGGACAACCCGGACTACCTGGGGGCCGAGCTGGAGCTGGGCATGGGCAAGGACTACGAGCGGCACATCTTCAACACGCCCACCGTGGCCATCTGCCCCGGGGCCTTTCCCCACCTGCCCCTCATCACGCGCTGGGTGGACAAGCCCTACGGCTTTTTCGTCATCTGTTTGAGCGGCGAGCACGCCTCCCCCTGGGCGGAGGCCTAGCCGCCCGCCGCGGCAGGGCAGACTGAGCAAGGCAGGCGAACCGATTAAATACCGCAAGTTCGGCCGGCTGGACTGGGAAATATCCGTGCTGGGCCTGGCCTTGGCGCGCCTGCCCGGTGACGCAGCCCGAGCCGAAGCCATCCTCCGTCACGCGCTGGACGGCGGCGTCAACTACTTCGAGCTCGGCAGCGGCGACGCTTACGAACGTTACCAAACCCTCGGCGGCGTGCTGGCGGATGAGGGCCGCGAGAAGGTACGTATCGCCGCCGGCCTGCCCGTCTGGCGCCTCGATTCCCCCGCCGCCGCCGACGATTACCTGAATGATTTACTCGGATTTTCGGGGCTGGAGAAGCTAGACCTTTTCTGCTTCCAAGGCCTGAACCGCGAGACCTGGCCCCGCCTGCGGGCGTCGGGGGCGCTGGAAAGCGCCGCTCAGGCCGTAAAAATGGGACTTATCGACCACCTCGGCTTCTCTTTCCACGACGATTTCCAGACCCTCCGCGAGGTCCTGGATGCGCGCGACGACTGGGCCTTCGTCAGGCTGGCCTTCAGCTTCATGGACGCCGACGGCCCGCCGGGGGTGGGGGGCGTGAGGTACGCCGCCTCGCAGGGCCTGGCGGTGGTGGCCTCGGCCCCGCTCAAAGAGGGCCGACTTACCCGTGACTTGCCGGAGAAAGTAGCCGGGTTGTGGGGAGAGCGCTCCCCGGCGGAGCGGGCCATGCGCTGGGTCTGGCACCACCCGGAGGTGGCCACCGCCGTCGTGGCTGTCGAAGGCCTGGAGCAGCTTGAAGAATATCTGGGTCTGGCCGATACAGCTTCACCGGATAGCCTGACAGTCAGCGAGCAGGTGCTCATCGGCAACGTCCGCGACGCCTACCGCAAGCTCAAGCCTGTCCCCTGCACCACCTGCCGTGGCTGCATGCCCTGCCCGCTGGGCATCGACGTGCCGCGACTCTTCGAAATATATAACGACGCCGTGATGTTCGGCAATATGGATGCCGCGCGGGATATCTACCGCCGGGAGGGGCACGACATCGCCCGCTGCAACGCCTGCGGCGCCTGCGCGGCGGCCTGCGGCCGGCGCATTCCCATCCTGGACTGGC
>DAOUEH010000171.1:0-1694 GCA_034430635.1 Dehalococcoidales bacterium
TGCCCGTTATCTACGGGGTCATCACCACCGATACCCTGGAGCAGGCCGTGGAGCGCTCCGGCAGCAAGGACGGCAACAAGGGCTTCGACGCCGCCGTATCCGCCATCGAGATGGCCAACCTGGTGAAGGCGCTGGGGTAGTGCCCTTGCCACCGGCCCGGTAATATGGTCAACTCAGCCCAGCTCAACCAGCGGATACTGGCCGCCTGTCCCGGTTTTTCCGGGGTATATTCCCTCGCCGTCGGCGATGGCATCCTCTGCCAAGGCGCTATCGGGGAGCAGCGGACTCCGGGCGGCGCCGCCATCCGGGACGATACCCGCTTCGCCATGGCCTCCGGCGCCAAGGCCTTCACCGCCCTGGCCGTTCTCAAGCTCTCGGAACAGCAGCTTATTTCACCGGACGATTCCGTCGCCGGGCTCCTGCCGGGTTGCTTCCCCCGCATGGACGAGCGGGTTACCGTAAGGCACTTGCTCACCCATACCTCCGGCTTCGGGGACTACTTCGACGAGTCCATCGAGGACAAACGCTACGAAGACCTGTGGCAGGCCATACCCCCCGCCACGATGACCTCGCCGGACGCCTTCCTCCCCCTCCTCCGCGACCTGCCCATGGAGTTCACCCCCGGCGCACGGTTCAAGTACAATAACGGCGCTTACGTTATCCTGTCGATGATTGTCGAGAAGATATCCGGTACGTCCTTCCCGGATTTTGTGAAAAATGCCGTCCTCGAACCCTGCGGGATGTCCGGCAGCGGCTACTTCCGGCTGGACTCGCTGCCGCCGAATACCGCCACCGGTTACCTGCAGGACAAGCGGGGGGAGCTCAAGGCCAATACCCTCGCCATGCCGGTTATCGGCGGCGGGGACGGCGGCGCTTTTACCACCGCCGGGGATATGCTGCGGTTCTGGAGGGGGCTGAGGGAGGGAAAGGCGGTCTCGCCGGAGGTACTGGCCGGGGCCTGGTCTCCCCGCGTTTTCAGGGGCGAGGGAGATATCTGGTACGGCTACGGGTTCTGGATGGAGAAAAGGAACGGTGAGGTGAGAAAAATCTACATCATGGGCGGCGACCCCGGGGTATCCTTCCGGAGCGCCTATTACCCGGCTGGAGACGCCGTCATTACCGTGATGTGCAACCGCGATAGCGGCAGCCTGCTGGCGACCAAAATCCTGGAGACGGCGCTGGAGGCCGGATAGCGGCCACCGCCATGCCGTTTGTAATTCCTTTATTGGCCTGGTTACGGCGGCCCGGCATCAGTCGGTTACTTTATAGACGGTATCGCCCCGCCGCACCCGGTCGGGGACCTTGATGCCCACGGATTGGCCCTTCTTCGCCTGGCTGACATCGGCGTTATCGATCTGCATCGAGGCCACTTCCATCTCGATATCGGTGGTATGCCCGTGGATGTGAATCTTGTCCCCCACCTTGAGCGTTGCACTCATATCAATCCCGGCAACCACCGGGCGGGCGAAGAAGTCCATTACCTTGCCCACTTCCTTCTCGGCCATCCTGCTCACCCCCTTTATAGCCGGTTCCGGGTATGCCCCGGCTTCGTATTGAGGATTATACCCCGCGCTTGAGTATAAATCAATAATCCTTTTTCTTTGTTATCTATTCCCACCCAAGCCGCCCTCGGCTCATCCCCGGCTTAGCCTGTAATCTGGTCCCCCATCCCCCTTTATCCCCCTTCCCCCAGG
>DAOUEH010000172.1:0-1841 GCA_034430635.1 Dehalococcoidales bacterium
TCGGCGAAGGCGGCAATCTGGGGCAGGTGCGTCACGCAGATTACCTGGTGGTGCCGCGACAGGTTCCAGAGCTTGCGGCCGATGATTTCGCCGCTGCGCCCGCCGACGCCGATATCTATCTCGTCGAAGATGAGCACGGGCACGGTATCCGCCCCGGCCAGGGCGCTCTTGATGGCCAGCAGGAAACGCGATATCTCGCCGGTGGAAGCGATTTTATCCAGCGGCTTGGGGGGCTCGCCGGGATTGGTCGCCGCCATAAAGACCACCTCGTCGATGCCGCTGGAACTATAATGATAATTTTCACCGTCGGGGAGGGGTATCCCCGCCGGGTCCGGCTGCCGCCGCACGTCCACGGCGAACTCCACCCCGGCCATGGCCAGTTCGGCCAGCTCCTGCTTCACCGCGCCGGCCAGCTTCTCCCCGGCCTGGCGGCGCTGCGCCGAGAGTTCCCCGGCCAGTTTGCCCATCTCCTGCCGCAGCGCCGCCCGTTTCGCCTCCAGTTCCTCGCGGCGCTCCTCGGATGAGGTCAGCCCGCCGAGTTCCTGCCCGGCCTTCTCTAAATATTCCAGCACTCCGGCCAGGCTGCCGCCGTATTTCCGCTTCAGGGTACGGATGATCTCCAGCCGCCCCTGCGCCTCTTCCAGCCGCTGGGGGTCATAATTGAGGTTATCGCCGTAGGTGCGCACCTCGCGTGCCAGCTCCTCCAGGCCGTGCAGCGTCCCCTCCAGGTAGCTCAGCTGCGCCTGCAGGGAGGGGTCGGTGGCCGCCACCTGCCCCAGCACGGCCAGCGCCTCGTTGACCCTGTCCACCGCCGATGCCGCCGCCCCGGCGCTGTCGTCGCCGTAGACGATGCCGTATACCTCGAAGGCGGCCGCCTTGAGCTTCTCCGCGGCGGCCAGCCGCGTCGTCTCCTGCTTGAGCTCCTCCTCCTCCCCCTCCCTCAGCTCGGCCCGCTTTATCTCCTCGACTTGAAAGGTGAGCAGCTCCTCCCGGCGGGCCAGCTCCTGCTCGTCGCGGGAAAGGGCCTGGAGCTGCCTCTCCACCTGGTGCAGCTCCGCGGCCAGGTTGCCGAAGCGGCGGCGCGCCTCCTGGGTACGGGCGTAGGCGTCCAGGAACTCCAGGTGCTGCTCCCGGTGCAGCAGCGAGAGGTGCTGGCTCTGACCGTGGATGTCCACCAGCACCCCGCCGATTTCTTTTAATATTGCCCGCGATACCGCCTGATGGTTCAGCCGGGGGGCGGCGCGACCCTGGCGGCGAAAATTGCAGGTAACGATGATGCTGTCCTCGCCGGCCTCCAGCCCCTTAGCCGCCAGCATGGCATGAAGGGCCGCGCCTTCCTTCTCCGGGGCGATGCTGAAAACGCCCTCCACCCGGGCCTCGTCGGCGCCGTGGCGGATATCCTCCCCGGCAATCTGGCCGGTGAGCAGGGCCTCCACGGCATCCACCACCAGCGACTTGCCGGCGCCGGTCTCGCCGGTAATCACGTTAAGACCACCGGCGGGGCGCCAGCTCACCCCCGCGATGATGCCGAAGTCCTTGACGGTCAGTTCGTCCAGCACGCCTCAGGCCGCTCCTTTACCGGTTTTTAGATGCTCGTCTTCGGTGATATTAAGGTGCCGCGGTATCTCCGCCAGCGGTAGCTGCAGCGACTTTTTCAGGTCGTTGGCGTTGCGGGGGGCATAGGCCTGCCAGTGGTTATTGAAGTAGGCAAAGAGTAGCTTCGTCCGTGAGGCCGCTTCACCCACCCTCCCGGCCAGCTCGCCGATTTCGCCCTCGTTATAGAGGTAACGGTAGCGCGTCTCGGCATTGCCCGTCCACCAGTCGGCGGCGTTGCGCCCGTG
>DAOUEH010000173.1:0-3590 GCA_034430635.1 Dehalococcoidales bacterium
CATCGAGTTCATCGTGGCGCAGCACCCCTGGCTGGAGAACGACTGCCTCTTCGCCGATATCATCCTCCCCTCCAACACCAAGTACGAGACCGACGACATCGGCGAGGGCACCACCGGCGACCAGTTCGAGAGCATCTTCTTAGAGAATAAGTGCATCGAGCCCATCGGCGAGTCCAAGAGCGAGTACGAAATCGTCTGCCTCATCGCCGAGAAGCTGGGCATGCTGGAGGAATACACGCACGGCAAGTCCGTCCCGGAGTGGATAAAGAGCGGCTTCGAGGGCTCGGGCGTCCCCCAGGCGGGACTCTGCACCTGGGAGGAGTTCCAGGAGAAGCAGTACTACGTCGTCCCCACCGACCCCGACTGGGAGAAGCACCCGGCGGGGATGTACGAGTTCTGGAAAGACCCGGAGAAGCATCCCCTCCCCACCCCCTCCGGCAGGCTGGAGTTCGAGTCCACCGCCCTCAAGAAGCACTTCCCCGATGACGACGAGCGGCCGCCGGTGCCCCACTGGATTGAGAAAGGCGAGAGCCACGACGAGAGCCTCTCCAGCCAGCGGGCCGGGAAATACCCCCTGCTCTGCCAGTCCAACCACCCCCGCTGGCGGGTGCACGCCAACCTCGACGACGTCACCTGGTTCAAGGAAATCGAGACGTGCAAGGTCAGGGGGCCGGACGGCTACCTCTACGAGCCTGTCTGGCTGCACCCGGCGGAGGCGGCCAGGCGGGGTATCAAGCACGGCGATATCGTCAAGATATATAACGAGCGGGGCGGCGTCCTGGCCGGGGCCTACGTCACCGAGCGTATCGTGCCCGGCGTGGCCTATATCGACCACGGCGCCAGATACGACCCCATCGTCCCCGGCGAGCTGGATAGAGGCGGCGCCATCAACACCATCACGCCCTATAAGGGGTCGTCGCGCCACGCCGCCGGGATGGTGGTCAGCGGCTTCCTGGTGGAGGTAGAGCGGGCCGACGTGGACGCGATGCGCAGGCAGCACCCCGAGGCCTTCGCCCGCCCCTACGACCCCGCCTCCGGCCTGCGCTTCGAGCGGGTGGTGGTTCAAGAGGATTAAGCTTTGTCCGAGCAGATTTTAACGCAGTGCACCGTGGGCGGCCCGGTCTTCGTCCACGTCGAGGACGGGGTAATCACCCGCGTCCGCCCCATCGTCTTCGACGAGAGCGACACGCCCACCTGGACTATCGAGGCGCGCGGTAAAGAGTTCTCGCCCCCCCGCAAGGTCGCCCTGAACCCCTATGTCCTCCCCGAGCGGACGCGGGTCTACTCGGATAAGAGACTGATGTACCCCATGAAGCGGGTGGACTTCGACCCGCACGGCGAGCGTAACCCCCAGAACCGGGGCCGGAGCGGCTACGCGCGGATAAGCTGGGACGAGGCCCTGGACACCGTCGCCGCCGAGGTAAAACGCATCCGGGCGGCCTACGGGCCCGCCGCCATCACCGCCAGCACCTCCTCCCACCACAACTGGGGGCTCCTCTTCTACAAGATGGGGCCTTTCGGGCGGTTCTTCAATATGCTCGGCTACACCACCCTGTTCGATAACTGCGACAGCTGGGAGGGGTGGCTCTGGGGGGCGGTGCACGCCTGGGGCTACCACTGGCGGCTGGGCGTCTGCGATAACGTGGATATGCTCCAGGACGCCCTGAAAAATACCGAGATGGTCGTCTTCTGGTCGGTAGACCCCAACACCACCGCCGGTAACTACGCCGGGCAGGAGACCGTCCTCTGGCGGCTCTGGCTCAAGGAGCTGGGGGTGAAGATGGTCTTCATCGACCCCTGGTGCAACTACACGGCGGCCACCCTGGGCGATAAGTGGCTGGCCCCCCGCCCCGGCACCGACGCCGCCCTGGCCGAGGCCATCGCCTATGTCTGGATAAAGGAAGGCACCTACGACAAGTGGTTCGTCGCCAACCGTACCCTCGGATTCGACGAATTTAAAAAGCAGATACTGGGGAAAAAGGACGGCCAGGCCCGCACCCCGGCCTGGGCGGCGGCCATCACCGGCCTCCCGGCGCGCGATATTACCGCCCTGGCCCGCGAGTGGGCGGGCAAGCGCACCATGCTCGGCTGCGGGGCCATGTACGGCGTCGGCGGGGCCTGCCGCCAGGCCTACGCCACGGAGTGGACGCGGCTGATGGTGCTGCTCATGGCCATGCAGGGTCTGGGCAAGCCCGGCGTCAACGTCTGGGGCGGGGCCAGCATGGGCCCGCCGGTGGACTACTCCTTCCAGTTCCCGGGCTACTCCTCGGTCGGGTGGGACACCTTCGGGCTGGTGGCCGATAAACCGGCCCGGAACAGCGTCACCCAGCGCGACTACCGCCTGCTGCTGCCGGAATCGGTAACCGCCCCGCCGGTGAGCTGGCTGGGCGAGGGCTTCTGCGGGGAGTCCATCGAGCAGCAGTTCCGCCCCTATACCTGCCCCGAGGCGGGCCCGGACGGCGCCCCCATTAAAATGTACTACCGACACGGCGGCTCCTACATCTCGACGATGACCGATACCTCCCGCTACATCCGGATGTACCAGAGCCCCAATCTGGAGTTCGTCGTCAACCAGGACTGCTGGTGGCAGAGCGAGACGCCCTTCGCCGACATCATCCTGCCCGCCTGCACCAACTTCGAGCGCAGCGACATCTCGGAGTGGGCCGCCCCCGGCGGCTACGGGGCTATCAGCATCGGGCAGAACCACCGCATCGTCGTCTACCAGAAGCAGTGCATCGAGCCGGTCGGGGAGTCGAAGTCCGATTACGCTATCTATACGCAGCTCGCCGCCCGGCTGGGCTTCGAGCGGGAGTACACCGAAGGCAACTCCGAAGAAGACTGGATAAAAAAGATTTATAATATCTCCTCGATGCCGCAGCATATGACTTACGAGGATTTTAAGAAAAAGGGCTACTACGTCGTCCCGCCCCCCGGCAAAGATTATAAGCCCACCGTCTCCAACCGCTGGTACTACGAGGGCCGCCCCTGCGATATCCCCGACCCGGCCAACCCCAAGGCCGGGACGAGCCAGCTGGGCACCCCCAGCGGTAAGATTGAGTTCGTCTCCCGTAGCCTCAGCGAGCGTTTCCCCGACGACGAGGAGCGCCCGCCGCTGCCGCGCTACATTCCCTCCTGGGAGGGGCACGAGTCCGAGCTGGCCGAAAAATACCCCCTCCAGCTCGTCTCCTCGCACCTGAGGTATTCTTTCCACACCCACCACGAGGGCAAGTCACCCTGGCTGGACGAGATACCGGCCCACCGTGTCGTCAAGGACGGCTACGCCTGGTGGCCGGTACGTCTCAATCCCGACGACGCCGCGGCGCGGGGCATCGCACACGGGGACATCGTCAGGATGTACAACGACCGCGGCGCGGTGCTGGGCATCGCCCGGTTAACGGGGCGGGTCAGGCCGGGGGTGGTGCACTCGTTCCAGTCGTCGGCCCGCTACGACCCCCTGGAGCCGGGCAACCCCGCCAGCATCGATAAGGGCGGCTGCGTCAATCTGCTGACACCGGCCCGCATGATTTCCCGGAACGTCCCGGGCATGGCCTCCAACTCCTGCCTGGTCGAGGTCGCCCGGTGGGAGGGGC
>DAOUEH010000174.1:0-5046 GCA_034430635.1 Dehalococcoidales bacterium
TGGGGACGCCCGTATTCCGCGATTCCCAGCCCGACCACTGGCTGGAGTCCCTGAAGCAGTACGAGGAGCTGGACATCGACTTCGCCGTCCCGGGGCATGGCGAGGTCACCGGGAAGGACAGCTTCGCCGCCATGGGCGAACTCATCCGGAGCTGGCTGGACGCCGTCCGGGCGGCCATCGAAGGCGGGATGAGCCTGGAGGAGGCGCAGCAGAAATTGCCCTCGACCCCGCCCTTCTCCACCGCCCCTCAGGAGGGGCCGATGTTGGAATTCCTGCGCGGTAACATCGAGAGGATTTACCGTTTCCTTAAGAAATAAGGCCCCTCCACCCCTTTACCGGCCGGCGAAATTTATTGTATAATATATAACACGATATATCGGATTATCTCCGCTGTATCCGGGTGACCTTTCATGAAAATCTTGCTGCGTTTAACCGCCTTCATTCAGAAATACTGGTACATGCTGCTCCTCGGCTTCGTATGTATCATCATCGGCACTGCCTTCGGCATTGCCATACCCTATATGATTGGCGAAGGCATCGATACGGTGCTCGGCAGCGGCGAGCGCAGCTTCGTCATCATCGCCGCGGTGGTTATCATCGCCGCCGGCGCCCTGCGCGGCGCGGCCGGCTACGGGCAGCGTTTCTTCACCGAGTTCGTCGCCCAGAAGGTGTCTTACAATATCCGCAACGCCCTCTACGAGCGGCTGCAGCGGTTGAGCTTTGCCTTTCACGACATCAACCAGACGGGCCAGCTCATGTCGCGCGCCACGGTGGACGTGGAGGCCGCGCGCATGTTCTTCGCCATGGGCATCCTCGGCATGTCGCAGGGGCTGTTCATGGTCTGCGGCATATCTTATATGCTCCTCTCCATGAACTGGCAGCTGGGGCTGATAACGCTCGCCTTCGTGGTGCCGGTGGCCTGGGTGGCCGTTACCTTCGGGCACCGCATCCGCCCCATCTGGCTGCGGGTGCAGGCCACGCTGGGCTTCATGGGCACCACGCTGGAGGAGAGCCTCTCCGGCGTCAGCGTGGTCAAGGCCTTCTCCCACCAGGACGAGGACAACCGCCACTTCGCCTCCCAGGCCGGCACCCTCTACGACAACCAGGTCCACGCCGCCCGCCTCATGGCCATCAACATGCCGACGATGGTGCTGCTGGTGAGCGTGCCGACGATATTCATCCTCTGGTACGGCGGCCACCAGGTGGCCGCCGGGACGATGACGATAGGGCAGATTACCCAGTTTATCCTCTACGTGAGCATGTTGCTGATGCCCATCCGCCGGCTGGGCTTCATCGTCAATATCTTCTCGCGCACGGTATCGGCCGGGCAGCGTATCTTCGAGATACTGGATACCGAGTCCGCCGTTAAAGAGAGACCGGGGGCGGTGGCGCTGGGTAAGGTCGAGGGGGCGGTCTCCTTCCAGAACGTCAGCTTCGGCTACGGTAAAATCGGCACGGCGCTGAAAAACGTGAGCTTCGAGGTAAAACCGGGGCAGCTGGTGGCCCTGCTGGGGGGCTCGGGCAGCGGCAAGAGCACCATCGCCAATCTGCTGGCCCGCTTCTACGACGTCAGCGAGGGGAGAATCCTGGTCGACGGCACCGATATCCGCGACGTAACGCTGGCCTCGCTGCGCCGGAACGTCGTCGCCGCCCAGCAGGACGTCTTCCTGTTCTCGGCCACCATCCGCGAGAACATCGCCTACGGTGCCGTCGATGCCAGCCTGGATAAAATCATCGACGTTTCCAAGGCCGCCTACCTGCACGACTCCATCGCGGCCCTGCCCGAGGGCTACGATACCTGGGTCGGCGAGCGCGGCGATACCCTCTCCGGCGGCGAGAAGCAGCGCCTCTCCATCGCCCGCACCCTGCTCGTCGACCCCGCCATCCTCATCCTGGACGACTCCACCGCCAGTGTCGACGCCGAGACGGAGCGGCTCATCCGCCGGGCGCTGGACCGGCTCATCGAGGGGAGGACGACCTTTATCATCACCCACCGCATCCCCATCATCAGGAACGCCGACCTCATCCTCATGCTCAAGGACGGCGAGCTGGTGGAGAGCGGCCAGCACGACGAGCTGATAGCCAAAAACGGCCTTTATAAAGAGATATACGAGTCGCAGCTCCTCATGCACCAGGAGGGCGCGGAGTAGCCATGTTTCACGGCGGAGGTATGCACCATCACGGCCCGGGCCACTTCGATTCCGACGAGGTGCTGGGCAAGGTCTACGACAGCCGCGTCATCGCGCGCCTGCCGCGCTACCTGGCGCCCGTCAAGGGTAAAATCACCGTGGGGGCGGTGGGCATGCTCATCCGCACCCTCACCACCCTGGCCCTGCCCTATCTGGTCGGCCAGGCCACCGACTATATCGTGGCGGGGAATTTCAACGGGCTCTATACCATCATTATCCTGCTGGCCGCGGTGGCCGTGGGGATGTGGGGCGGGCAGTTTCTGGAGAACATGTTCCTGGCTTATGCCGGCCAGTCCATCATCTACCGCATGCGCACCGAGTTACTCAGCCACCTGCTGCGGCTCTCGCTGAGCTTCTTCGACCGCAACCAGGTAGGCAAGCTCATGTCCCGCGTCCAGAACGACGTGGAGCAGCTGCAGGAGCTGGTCACCCAGGGTATGCTGGCCCTCATCACCAGCGTCCTGACGCTGGCGGGCATCGCCGTGATTATGATTACGCGCAACCCCAGACTGGCCCTGATTACGCTCACCGTGGTGCCGGTGCTGGGCGTACTGATATTCATCTGGCAGAAGTACGCCCGGCGGGCCTTCATCAAGGTGCGGCGGGCCATCGCCACGGTCAACTCGCAGCTCCAGGAGGACGTGTCCGGCGTGCGCGTCGTCCAGAGCCTCTCGCGCGAGGGGGAAAATTTAGAGCAGTTCGACGAAGTCAACCGCGCCCACCTGGACGCCAACATCACAGCCGTACGCCTGGAGGCGCTCATCATGCCCATGGTCAATATCCTCACCGGCGCCGCCTTTGCCATCGTCATCATCGTCGGCGGCTTTCAGGTGCTCGACGGCGTGATGAGCATCGGCATCCTGGTGAGCTTCCTGCTCTACGTGCAGCGTTTCTTCGAGCCGGTGCTGGAGCTCTCCATGCAGTACACCGAGCTGCAGCGGGCCATGGCCTCCGGGGCGCGTATCTTCGAGCTGCTCGACGTGGAGGAGGAGATAAAAGACCGCCCCGGCGCCGGGGAGCTGCCGCCGGTGGAGGGTAAAATAGAGTTCCGGGGCGTCAGCTTCGGCTACGAGCCGGATACCGACGTCCTGCATGACATCAACCTGACCGTAAGCCCCGGCGAGACGGTGGCCATCGTGGGGCAGACGGGCTCGGGCAAGAGCAGCCTGGTGAGCCTCATCGCCCGCTTTTACGAGGTGGAGAAGGGCGAGGTGACCGTGGACGGCCACGACGTGCGCTCGGTTACCCAGGAGTCCCTGCGGCGGCAAATCGGCATCGTCCCCCAGGACCCCATCCTCTTCTCCGGCAGCATCGCCGAGAATATCAAGTACGCCCGGCCGGACGCCTCCCGGGACGAGGTCGTCGAGGTGGCCAGGACGGTGGGGGCCCATAATTTCATCAACCGCCTGGAGAAGGGCTACGACGCCCCGGTGGGGCAGCGCGGCGGCAGCCTCAGCGCCGGCCAGCGGCAGCTCATCTGCCTGGCGCGCGCCATACTGGCCGACCCGCGTATCCTGATACTGGACGAGGCCACCTCCAACGTGGACACGCAGACGGAGCGCATCATGCAGCGGGCGCTGCGCAAACTCACCAGGGGGCGCACCTGCCTCACCATCGCCCACCGCCTCTCCACGGTGACCGGCGCCGACCGCATCATCGTGCTGGAGCACGGCAAAATCGTCGAGGAAGGCTCGCACCAGGAGCTGCTGGCCAGGGGCGGGCTTTACTCCCACATGTACCAGACCTTAAGCTCGCCGGATATGGCGGAATAGTAAGGATTTTTCTTCCCACCCACCCGCCCACATCATCGGTGGCCTGTCCTGTAGTTTTCCCTCCCCCCAGCCCAGCCGTGGGTTTTTTCTTTCCACCCGGCCCACCCTCATCATCGGGAATAATATACCGGGATGTCCCATTTCCCCTCCCCATCCGGGGGGTAAAGGGGCGGCCAAACTACGGGCTAAGCCGGGAATGCCCGAGGGCGGCTCGGGTGGGAATAGATAACACCGAAGGGGAGGAGGGGTGGAAAATCCTTGTTAGGCGTATGTCACAATCAGAAACCCCACCAGCGAAAGCCCGGCGATGGGGGGCAGCGCCGGCACGGGCTTGCCCTTGAACCAGAGCGCCTGGATAAGAAAGGCCCCCATCAGGCCCGCCAGGGCGAACACCCCCACCAGTATGGCGTCCCCCAGCCCCCCGACGAAGAAAACGGCCACGGTGAGCATCAGGGGGAAGCCGATATCGCCGCCGCCCAGCACGGAATACTCGCGCGCCTCGACCTCCTGCTCCTTGAGCTCGCCCACCCGCACGCCTCCCAGCCCCATCAGCCAGTCCCGCAGCTTGCGGGGGAAGACGAAGGCGGGCAGGGCCACCGTCTCGGAGAGCTTATCGGCCATCCAGACCATGAAGCCGAAACGCACCGCCACCACGTCGTAGACGGCGATAACCAGCATGAAAATCATGAAAGTCCACGGCGAGAAGAGGAAGCCGAAGACCGAGCCGGCCGCCGCCAGGGCCACCAGCAGCAGCAGGTCGTGCAGCCAGACCCGCGCCCAGAAGAGCCAGGCCAGGCCGCAAATTGCCGCGATAACGTAGGCCGCCGCCACCGGCAGCGAGAGGGCGCTGATGACGAAGGCCCCCCAGGCGTACATCAGGGCGAAGAGCAGCCGGAAGGCCCACCGGAGCCAGCGCAGGGGGATGAAGAAGAGGATAATGGCGATAACCGCCACCACGCCGAAGAAATAGAGGACGACCGGCCCCAGCGACACGTCCGGCGAGACGATATTCTGCTCCTCCACAAAGACCTGCTGGAGCGAGGCCACGTAAAGCGTCAGCGCCAGGGCCAGCGCCATGAAGAGAG
>DAOUEH010000175.1:0-11070 GCA_034430635.1 Dehalococcoidales bacterium
CGCGAGTAGGGCATGCGGGTGGGGCCGACCACGGCGATGGTGCCGGTGGCCTCCGCGGGCAGGCCGTAGCGGCAGATGACCACGGAGCAGTTCTGCATGGCCGCCTCCCGGTTCTCCTTGCCGATGATGACCTGCACGCCGGGGCGGCTGGGCCGCGCCGGGACGATGACCCGCAGCAGCCCCCGCTGCTCCACCAGCTCCATGAGGTGGCGCATCTGGTCGCTCTGGGCGAACTCCGGCTGCTCCAGCATGAAGTGCCAGCCCTCCAGGTAGGGATCCTGGTACTCCTGGCTGTCCTCGGCCTGCATCATCTCGGTAAGATGGCCGGTGGACTCCTTCTCCAGGGGCGTAAGCTCCATCTCTTTGGCGGCAATCTGGCGTCCGGTCAGGCCGCCGTAGGCGCTATTGAGCTTATCGCCCATCAGCGAGAGGGACGGCTGGTTGACCGCCTCGCTAAACGTAATCAGCTTCTGCTTGACCTTGGCCCCCTCAAGGACGGCCACCATGAGGGCGCGGTTGTCCTGCAGGGCGATTAACTCCAGGTGCTTGAGGTGACAGTCGGTGGATTTGGGCAGGCTCACCACGGCCACGTTCTGCGACAGGCGCGCCAGGATGCTGGCGGTGAGGCTTACCCAGGCCTCCACCTCCCGCTCCACCTGGTGGAAGGTGTGGCTGATGAGGCGCTGCTCATCGCGGGGGAGGCGCAGGCTCTCCATCGTCTCCACGTAGTGGCGGTAGCCCTTGTCCGAGGGGACGCAGCCCGCCGAGGTATGGGGGCGGACGAGATACCCCTCCCGCTCCAGCCAGGCCATCTCGTTGCGGATGGTGGCCGGGCTCACCCGCAGATTGGCCTTATCGGCCACGGCCTGCGAGGGCACCGGCACCGCCCGGTTGATGTACCGCTCGACGATGTAGCTCAGTATCTGGCCGCTTCGGGCCGTTATCATTCCCGCCTCCGTTAGCAGTCTAAGTCTTAGACTGCTAACTAATAATTTAGCATTTTCAGGGGTGTTTTGTCAAGGGTAATTGTAGGTTTAGAGTGGTTATTTGAGGTCTTTTTCTTGAACGTAAATCCTGCCTGTGATACACTGAAAACGTGGATATTACCTGGCTGGGGCACTCCTGTTTCCGGATAAAAGGCAATCAGGCCGTCATCATCACCGACCCCTTCCCGCCGGACCTGGGCTACTCCTTAGGCAAGCAGACCGCCAACATCGTCACGGTGAGTCATCCCCACCCCTCCCACTCCTACACGCAGGGCATCGGCGGGGAGCCGCGCTTCATCACCGGCCCCGGCGAGTACGAGATTTCCAACGTCCTCATCATCGGCATCGATACCTACCACGATTCCGTCAAGGGCCAGGCGCGGGGCAAGAACACCGCCTACCTCATGGAGATAGACGGCGTGGCCGTCTGCCACCTGGGCGATATAGGGCACGTCCTGGGCGACGAGCAGGTGGAGGAGATGGGCAACGTGGACGTGCTGCTGCTGCCGGTGGGTGGGGTATCCACCATCAACGCCGCCATGGCCGCCGAGGTTATCCGCAAGGTGGAGCCCAAGGTGGTTATCCCCATGCACTACAAGACCCCGCAGACCAGCCGCGAGCTGGATACGGTAGACGATTTCCTCAAGGAGATGGGGCAGGAGCAAATCGAGCCCCGCCCCCGGCTTTCCATCAGCAAGTCCAACCTGCCCATCAGCACGCAGGTCTTCGTGCTTACTGTTTAGGGCTTTTTAGAGTTTCCCCGCCGCCCCCTCTTTCTCCTCCCGGCCCCTCCCCACAGGGTATTTTTATCCCACCCGTCCCGCCCGGCGGCATCCGCTGCTACTCGCTGGGGTTTTCCCCGCCCCTATATGCGGGTGGTGGGTTAAAGAACTCAGGGCTAAGCCGCTGATGTACCGAGGGCGGCCTGGGTGGGAATAGATAACTTCGACGGGGGGTGGGGCAGGGTAAAACACCCTTTTTAAACATCAGAAGCGCCATCACGAGAATGACGGCGAAACTCAATCCTCGGTAAGAAAGTCCCGCAGCAACCTACAGAAGGCCGCCGTATCCTCCTTATGGGGGGCGTGACCGTAGCCGGGCAGCAGCGCCAGGCGCGCCGCGGGCATCAATCTCTCCGCCCGCCGGGCGATGGACACGGGCATGTACGGGTCGCGGCTCTTCCAGACGAGCAGCGTCGGCGTCGCCAGCGAGGCCAGCGCCGCGGCTCCCACATGGTTATAGTCTTCCCCCTCGCGCGCCAGGAACCGGGGGAATGGCTGCGGCCGCCGCAGGAGCTGGCGCAGCGCCCAGAAGAGCGTGAACAGGGCCGTCCCGAAGCGGGAAACGCTTTCCAGGCCGGAGGAGTCGATGAGGACGAGCTTGCGCACCCGCCCCTGGTTCGCCAGCGCCGTATCCAGGCCGACCCTGGCCCCGAAAGAGTGCCCCACCAGGGAGTAGCTGTCCAGGCCGAGCGCCGCGGCGAAGTCGCGCACGAAGTCGCTGAAATCCGAGAGGAAATAGCCCGCCTCGCGGCGCTCGCTCCGCCCGAACCCGATGAGGTCGGGGGCGTAGAGGGTGAAGCCGTCGGCCAGGGCCGCCATCGTCGCCAGCCAGTCGCGGCCGTCGCTGGCCCCGCCGTGCAGGAGCAACACCGGCGGGCCCTCCCCGGCCCGGAGGTAGTGCACCCGGTGGCCGCCGACGTCCAGCCAGTGGCGGGATACACCGGCCGGGCCGTCCTCAGGCGCCCCGGTCACGCTGGCCTGCCTCTCCCCTGACGAAATCGATAAAGGCCGTCAGGAGGCGGGAGACCACCCGCTCCTGGCGGTAGACGCCGTAAAAATTCCGTCCCGGCTTCAGCCCGCGCACGGCTACCGGCATTACCGGGGCGGGAGAGATATTTTTAGGCACCGCCAGGCCGGAAACGAAGGCGATGCCCGCCCCGGCGGCCACGGCCGCCACCACCGCCTGGGTACTCCCCAGGACGAGGTGGGACTTTAGCTTTTTAATATCGAGGGCGGATTTGGCCAGCCGCTCTTCCAGCGAGCGCTGCGTCCCCGAGGTCGCCTCGCGGAAGATGAAGGGCTCGCCCTCCAGCTCTTCCGGCCCGATTTCACCCTTACGGGCGAAGGGGTGGGCCGGGAAGCAGATGAGGGTAAGCTCGTCGCTGGCCAGCCTGAAGGCCGTCAGGTCCTGCCCCTGCGGCGGCGTGCCGCAGAAGCCTATCTCGTAGGTGCTGTCGCGTACCTTCTCGATGACGGTGAGGGAATCGGAGACGTCCACCTGGATGTGCACCGCCGGGTGGCGCTGCTTGAAACGCGCCAGGAGCGCCGGCAGCAGGAACTCGGCGGGGATGGTGCTGGCCGCGATGAGGAGGTCGCCGGAGATGGTCTCGCGCAGCTGCTCCAGGTCCTGCCGGAGGCCCTCGTAGTCCTTTTCCACAGACTCGGCGAAGGCAAGCAGGCGGCGCCCGGCGGCGGTGAGGGTAATGGCCCGCTGGGCGCGGTCGATGAGGCGCAGCCCCAGCTCCTGCTCCAGCTTCTGCACCTGGAAGGAGACCGCCGGCTGGCTGATGGCCAGCTGCCGGGCCACCTCGGAGAAGCTGCCGAGCCGGGCGATTTCACGGAAGGTCTTGAGCTGGTCTAAATTCATTTTAATCTCAGAGTTAATATAAATATATTTTATCTTGCGTAAAGATATTGCTTATGTTATAATCTCCCACGGTTATTTTATGGCATCGAGGGCGAATCATCAAGCCGGGAAATCCTGTGGCTAGGGAAAGGGGTTAGATATGTCGACTAAAGTGATTTTAATCCAGTCCGAGGGGCTGGGCCGGGGTGATGACGAGCTGGGGGCTCTGCTCATGTCCAACTTCCTGCGCCTGCTTGCCGAGAGCCCGGACAAGCCCGCAACCGTGGCCTTCTGGAACGCGGGGGTAAAGTTGGCCTGCGAGGGCTCCTGGGCGCTGGCGCACCTCAAGAAACTTGAGGAGCGGGGGGTCGAGATGCTGGCCTGCGGCACCTGCCTGGACTTTTTCGAACTGAAAGATAAGCTTGCCGTCGGCAGTCCCACCACCATGGCCGATTCCGTTAAAGCCATGCTCGGCTCGGAAATGGTCTGCCTGTAGTCTCGCTTGCCCCCCGCGCAGCTTTCGATATACTGGCGCTGGCTACACACGAGGAGTAAAATATAGCTATGGCGGAAAACATGGATGAAAAGCGGATGCGCCTCACCGAGACCGTCCACGGCGCTGGCTGAGCCTGTAAGATAGGTCCGGGTGACCTCGCCCAGGCGCTGGCCGGCCTGCCCCTGCGCTCCCATCCCAATCTCCTCGCGGGCCTGGAGCGGGCCGAGGACGCCAGCGTCTATAAGCTTACCAAAGACCTGGCCATCGTGCAGTCGGTGGACTTCTTCACGCCCATCGTCGACGACCCGTACGACTTCGGGCGTATCACCGCGGCCAATGCCCTGAGCGATGTCTACGCCATGGGCGGGCGGCCCCTGACGGCGCTCAATATCGTCTGCTTTCCGCAGAACGTGCTGGATATCTCGGTGCTGCGGGAGGTACTGCGGGGCGGCCTGGCCAAGCTGCACGAGGCGGATGTGATCCTCGTCGGCGGGCACAGCATCGAGGACCCGGAGCTGAAATACGGCCTGGCCGTTACCGGCACCATCCACCCGGATAAAGTAGTCCACAACCACACCGCCCGCCCCGGCGACCGCCTCATTCTCACCAAGCCGCTGGGCACGGGCATTATCAGCACGGCCATCAAGGGCAATATGGCCGACCGGGCCGCCGTCAAACTCGTGACGGAGTCGATGGTTGCCCTCAACCGCGAGGCATCGGAGCTGATGCTCAGGGCGGGCGTGAGCGCCGCTACGGATATCACCGGCTTCGGCCTGCTGGGGCATGCCGCCGAGATGGTTGAATGCACAGATACGGGGCTGGTCATCAACGCCGCGGCCGTGCCCGTTTTCGAGGGGGCCAGGGAGCTGGCCGACATGGGCATGATACCCGGTGGCCTGCACCGCAACCGCGAGTTCCGTAAGAACATGGTTAATATGGATAGCCGCCTGCCCCAGACCCTTCAGGATATCCTCTACGACCCCCAGACCTCCGGCGGCCTGCTCATGGCCGTGGCGGCGCCGAAGGCGGAAGACCTGCTGCATAAGCTGCATAAAAAGGGCATCGAAGCGGCGGCCATCATCGGGGAGGTGGTGGCCGAGCCCAAGGGCAGGATTATCGTCCGCTGAGGGGCTGCCCTAGGCCGATAAAAAGCCCCCGTCCACCGGAACCAGGGCCCCGTGGACGTAGCTGGCCAGGTCGCTGGCCAGGAAGAGGGCCACCCGGGCCACCTCGTCGGGCTGGCCGTTGCGGCCCAGCGGCAGCCTCGTCCGGAATTCGTAGCCCGTCTTGAGCAGGCTCAGCTTGAACTTGGCAATTTCTTTGGCCACCGCCCTCGTGCCGGGGGTGTTGATGCCGCCGGGCAGGAGAACGTTGATGCGAAAGCCGCGGCGGCCGTATTCTTTGGCCAGGCCGCGGGAAAGACCGATGACCCCCGTCTTGCTGATGTTGTAGGCGATGAGCCCCGGGGTAACCGGCAGGATGGCCTCGATAGAGGAGATATTGATGATGACCCCGCCCCGCTTCTGCCGCCGCCGTATCATCTGCTGGCACATGTGGAATACCGAATGTAAATTTACGTCCGTTACCCGTTTGAGGAAGGCATCGTCGATATCCAGGAAATTCTTGAAGGGATAGATGCCGGCGTTATTGACCAGGATATCCGGCTCTTTGCCGGCCAGCTTTTCCCAGAGGGCGCTGAGGGCCTCGTCGGAGGCCATGTCGACCCGGTAGGTATTGACCTCGTGGCCGTAGCCCTCCAGCTCCTTTTTCACGGGACTGGGGCAGGGGCTGCTGATATCCGCCAGCTCCAGGTCGGCGCCGGCCTCGGCGAAGCGGAAGGCAATCGCCCGGCCAATGCCCGCCGACGAGCCGGTGATTAAGGCCCGCTTCCCCGCCAGGGTAACAAGCTCGGAGATGGGCGTAAGACGCCTCTTTGTCGCCATTTTCCCTTACCTCCTGATAAACTCAGCGCATCCGGGCCAGGGCCCGGTTGAGGAGCTCACCGTCGTCGCGCACGCCGCGCACGTCCAGGCCGGTCTGCCGGAAGGCCCGTACCATGGCCTCGATGAGCCTGGTCTTGCTGAGCTTCTTGCCGCCGCTGAACTTGGCCGTGGAGGCCAGGTTCTCTAGGTAGGCGTCCTCTTCCCGGTTAAGGAACACGGAAAGCTTGATGGTGGACGACCTGTCCGCGGCGGGAATCGGGGCGGCCGGCCTCGGCTCCGTCGGCATCTCCGGGGGGGTGCGGTCACCGCCGGTAAGCCGGTCCAGGGCCGAGCCGTAGGCAAGCTCCTCGGTGATTCTAGCTCTTTTCATACAGCACCTCTTCCGTTAGTGATCTATACGCATCGGCCCCCTCGGAATTGGGGGCGTAGTTGATTATCGACATACCGGCGGCCGGGGCCTCCTTGAAGCGGACGCTGGTGGGGATGGTGGTATCGAAGACCCTTATTTTATCGCCGAAGGCCTTGCGGGTGACATCGATGACCTCCCGGCTGTGCAGGGTGCGGAAGTTGGTCATGGTGAAGACGATGCCCAGGATTTCCAGCGACGAGTTAATCTTCTCCTGCACGCGGAGGATGGTGGTGATGAGCTGGGCCAGCCCCTTCATCGCCAGGAAGTCCGCCTGGAGCGGTATCAGCACGCTGTCGGCGGCGGAGAGGGCGTTGATGGTGAGCAGTCCCAGCGAGGGCAGGCAGTCCACCAGGATATAGTCGTATTTCTTACGTACCGGGGCGAGCATGTCTTTGAGTACCATCTCGCGGGTGAAGGCGTTGACCAGGTCGAGCTGCGCCTGGGAAAGCTCGATGTTGGCCGGGACGAGGTCGACGCCGGGGATATCCGTCGTCATGGTGGCGTCGCGGATGGAGATGTTGCCGTTGTTGCGGATTACGCTCGTGAGGACGTCGTAGCCGGTGTACTTGAGCTCGTCCGGGTTGACCCCCAGGGTAACGGTGAGGCTGGCCTGGGGGTCCCAGTCTATAATGAGCACCTTTTTACCGTGCTCGCTGAGACCCTGGGCCAGGGCGGCGACGGTGGTGGTCTTGCCGACGCCGCCTTTCTGGTTGGCGATGCAGATGACGGTCATGGATAATTTTGCCTCGTAGCTATATTATAGAGTAATTGCGCAAGTGCGTCAATACTCTTTTACGCACCTGCGACCATATATTTTTCATTTCCCCCCCGCCCCGGTCTGAGATATCTATTCCCACCCAAGCCGCCCCTATCATCAACTGCTTGGCACTTAGTTCGTTTCTCTCCACCCCGCCAAAATCCCTCTCTTATCTCCCTTTACCAAAGGGAGACGACCCATTGTGCAAGACATATTGTCCCCCTTTCGTAAAGGGGGATTAAGGAGGATTTATCTTGGAGATAAGCCGTAAATGCCCCGGGGCGGGCAGGGTGGGAAATAAAATCACTGGGTGGGGTAGAGGGGATTCTCCCTGAAGCTGGTAATAGATTTGAGCGTTATGCTACCATATTCCTGACATGTCCGAACTCTGGTACAACCTTGGCGCCGCCGACGCCCTGGCCAGGCTCGCCTCCGGCGGAGACGGCCTGAGCGCCGCCGAAGTAGCCCGGCGGCAGCAGGAGTACGGCCCCAACCAGCTGGCCGGACGCAAAAGGCCCAATCCGGTGCTGGTCTTCCTCCGCCAGTTTCTCAGCCCGCTCATCTACGTGCTGCTGGCGGCCGTCGTTTTCTCGATTGTCCTGGGGCACTACGTCGATGCCTGGGTCATCCTCGGCGTACTCCTCCTCAACGCCGTCATCGGCTATATCCAGGAGACGCGGGCGGAGAAGGCCATGGAGGCCCTCATCAGCCTGGCGGCCCCCCAGGCGCAGGTACGCCGCAGCGGCGAGAGCCGGATGCTGGCCGCCCGGGAAATCGTCCCCGGGGACATCGTTATCCTCGATTCCGGCGATAAAGTCCCCGCCGACGCCCGCATCATCGAGGCCGCCAACCTCAAGGTGAACGAGTCCATCCTCACCGGCGAATCGGTGCCGGTGGATAAGCACGCCAGGGCGCTGGCCGGGGAGCTCCCCGTGGCCGAGCGCAAGAATATGGTCTTCGCCGGGACGGTGGTCACCTACGGGCGGGCCGTGGTGGTGGTGACGGATACCGGCATGGTCACCGAGATAGGCCGGATTGCCACCGGCATCCAGGAAGTGCGGCCGGAGGCCACGCCCCTTCAGAAGGGCATCTCCCGGCTGAGCAAGTATCTCGTCGTCCTCTTCCTGGGGGTCTGCGTCCTGCTGGTCGTCGTCGGGCTGGTCAAGGGGCTGGAGTGGATGGAGGTCTTCCTGCTGGCGGTGGCGGCGGCCGTATCGGCCATACCGGAGGGGCTGCCGGCGGTGGTCACCGTGGTGCTGGCCATGGGCATGAGGATGATGGCGCGCCGCAACGCCATTATCCGCAAGCTGGTGGCGGTGGAGACGCTGGGCTCGGCCACGGTCATCTGCTCCGATAAGACCGGCACGCTCACCCTGAACCAGATGACGGTGCGCCAGCTCTACGTCGGCGGGCGGGTGATAGAGGTCACCGGCGAGGGTTATGCGCCCGAGGGCGAGTTCCGCCGCGACGGGCAGAAGCTGGAGGTGGCCGGCGAGCCGGATATCGCCCTGCACCTGCGTATCGGGGCGCTCTGCAACGACGCCGAGCTAACCCGGGACGACGACGATACCCACACCATCTTCGGCGACCCCACCGAGGGCTCGCTGGTGGTGGCCGCCGCCAAGGCCGGGATGAGCCGCGAGGGTCTTGCCGAGTCCTACCCCCGCCTGGACGAAATCCCCTTCCAGAGCGAGAAGCTCTACATGGCCACCCTGCACCCCGCCCCGGACGGCCGGGGCCGCGTCGCCTATGTCAAGGGGGCCACCGAGAAGATATTATCGCTCAGTAAGAGCATCTATAAGGACGGCCGGGCCGTCCCGCTCACCGCGGCCGATACCAAGGCCATCCACGCCGCCAACCGCGCCATGGCCACCGACGCCATGCGGGTCATCGCCACGGCCTACGTCGACCTGCCCGCCGGACTTACCGACCTGGAAGACAAACACCTGCAGCAGAGCCTGGTCTTCGTGGGGCTTGCCGGCATGGCCGACCCGCCGCGCGAGGAGGCCCGGCAGGCGGTGCTCCGCTGCGAGCAGGCGGGCATCAAGGTCATCATGATTACCGGCGACAATAAAATAACGGCGGAGTCCATCGCCCGCCAGGTGGGCATCCCGCCGGGCCAGACCGTCACCGGCATCGAGCTGGCCGCGATGAGCGACGAGGCCTTAGCGGCCGATGTGGAAAGTGTCTCCGTCTTCGCCCGTATCGAGCCCATCCAGAAGCTCAGAATCGTCAACGCCCTGAAAGCGCGCGGGCACGTCGTCGCCATGACCGGCGACGGCGTCAACGACGCCCCGGCCCTGAAGACGGCCAATATCGGCATCGCCATGGGCATCACCGGCACCGACGTGGCCAAGGAGGCGGCCGACATGACCCTGGCCGACGATAACTTCGCCTCGGTGGTGGCGGCGGTGGACGAGGGGCGGGTCATCTTCAACCGGCTGCGCAACGTCCTCTTCTTCCTTCTCAGCACCAATATCGGCGAGCTGCTGGCCTTAATCCTGGGCATCTTCTTCGTCGGCAAGGCCCCGGTGCTGGCCGTGCAGATACTCTGGAACAACATAGCCACGGATATGGCGGTGACGATACCCCTGGGCGTGGAGCCCAAATCCGGCGACGAGCTCACCCAGCCGCCCCGCGACCCCCGGGTGGGCATCATCTTCCCCGGCATGGTCATGCGGGTGCTCTTTACGGCCCTGATTATGGGCATCGGCTCCTTCGCCGTGTTCAACTGGGCCCAGGCCCGCATGCCCATCGAGGAGGCGCGCACCCTCACCTTCTGCACGCTGGTCACCTTCGAGTGGTTCCGCGCCTTCAACGCCCGCTCCGACGAGCGTACCGTCTTCAAGCTGGGGATTTTTAAGAACCGCTGGCTGGTGGGCTCCATCAGCGTGGCCGTGGCGCTGCAAATCGCCATCGTCTACGTGCCGTTCCTGCAGACGGCCTTCCATACCGTCCCCCTCGGCCTCGACCGCTGGGGCATCGCCGTCATCGGCGGCGCCAGCCTCTTCGTCATCGAGGAGACGCGCAAGGGCATCTTCCCCCGGCTCTTCAGCCTGGGCAAGTGGCAGCCGGTCTCGCTGGCATTCTGGAAAAGGCAGCGCAAGGAGAGCCCCGCCCCTCGGTGATATCTATTCCCACCCGGGCCCCATCTACGCCAAGGCTTCGGCGGGCGGGTCGCCCTCGGTCATCCGCGGCTTAGCCCGAAGTTTGTGCCCCCACCTACCCCGACGGGGAGTTTAAGAGGGAGCTTCGCCCCCTCTTTTATATAATGATTTCCCCCTTCCCCTTGAGGGGAAGGGGGATAAAGGGGGATGGGGTGCTTCAAGCCTAATATCGCACGTAAGTCGGCACGATATTTTTGTACTTCTTCACCAGCTTGTCCCACCCCGCCGGAAGCTCCACTTGCTTGGTGACGGGCGGCGGGCCGCCCTGCATGAAGCCCATCCACGAGCCGAACCCCCCGAATACAAAGACCTGCACCGGGTCGGGGTTGCGCGGGGAGGGCGGGAAAATCTCCGGCGTGACGCCGGGCCCCATGAAGTTCCCCCGGTCGAAGGGCCCGTCTTCGGGCAGGCCCAGCCGCTGGTAGTAGTCGTCGGGGACGATGGCGTATTTCACGATATATTCTTTAATGGCCTTTTTATCCCAGCCGCTCCTGGCGAAGGTGCCGGCGTGGGCGGGGGTGAGCAGCAGGGCGAAGTGCCCCATGCGCGCCGGGGTGATGGCGCCGACGACGGTGGCCAGGATGCCCTTGGCGTCGGTGCCGAAGGGCATCATTTGCTCGAAGGACTGGGGGAAGGTGAGGGTGATAGCGCTGTCGCCCTTCTTGAGGCCGCGCTCCACGTGGA
>DAOUEH010000176.1:0-2949 GCA_034430635.1 Dehalococcoidales bacterium
GCCTCCATGATGCCGGCCAGCGCCCCCATAAGCACGCCCCGCTCCCCCACCAGGTCGCTGAAGACCTCGTTTTCGAAGGTCGTCGGGAAGAGGTAGCCGGAGCCGATGGCGATGCCCAGCGCCAGGCAGCGCTCCCGGGCCCGCCCGGTGGCGTCCTGGAAGACGGCGAACGAGGAGTTTATGCCCGCCCCGGAGAGGAAATTGCGCCGCAGCGAAGTCCCCGAGCCCTTGGGGGCCACCATGATGACATCCACGTCCTTGGGCGGTATAATCTGGGTCTGGTCTTTATAGACGATGGAGAACCCGTGCGAGAAGTAAAGGGCGTCCCCCTTCTTGAGGTGCTTCTTGATATCCGGCCAGATTTGCTTCTGGGCGGCATCGGTCACCAGCATCTGGACAATGGTGCCCCGCTCGGCCGCCTCTTCTATCTCGAAGAGGTCTTTGCCGGGTTTCCAGCCGTCGGCCACCGCCCGGTTCCAGTCGTCCATGAACCGTTTACTCTGCCCGATGATGACGTTGAACCCGTTATCCTTCATGTTGAGCGACTGCCCCGGCCCCTGCACGCCGTAGCCGATGACGGCGATGGTCTCGTCCTTGAGTACCTCGCGCGCCTTCTTCATGGGAAACTCGCTCCGCATGATGACTTCTTCTTTGACGCCGCCGAAATTGATGATTGCCATTTTACCCGGTCTCCTTCGCTTGTTTTTTAACGCCCCCCCTGGGGGACTTTTCTTCCCTGACGGTACCGATGGCGCCCCTTACCATGGCGACGCGGCCGGTGCGGGCAATCTCGCGGATGCCGAAGCCGCGCAGCAGCTTGAGCATGGAGTCTATCTTTTCCTCGTCGCCGGTCATCTCGATGGTCAGCGTGTCCGAGGCCACATCGACGATATTGGCCCGGAAGATATCGGCAATCTCGATAATCTCGCTCCGCGAGGCCGAGCCGGCCTTTACCTTGATGAGGGCCAGCTCGCGCAGGGTGATTTTCTCGGCGCTGATATCGGATACCCGCACCACGTCGATGAGCTTATCGAGCTGCTTGCGCACCTGCTCGACCATGGCGTTGGAGCCGTTGACGATGATGGTCACCCGCGAGAGGTGGGCCACCTCACTGTGCCCCACGGCGATGCTTTCGATATTGAAGCCGCGCCGGCGGAACAGGCTCGCCATCCGGTTGAGCACGCCGGGCCTGTCCTGCACGATAGCGACTAGGGTGTGCTTGGTCGTGGCCATGTCGATACCTCTTTCTTGGGTTGCTCAATAAACTCAATATTGGCCGCCCCCGGCGGTACCATGGGGAAGACGTTCTCCTCCGGCTCCACCATGAAGTCAATCAGGTAAGGCCCGTCGTGGGCCATGGCCGTGTCGATGGCCGTGGCCACGTCCTCGCGGCGGGTGACCCGCTGGCCGGCGATGCCGTAGGCCTCGGCCACCTTGACGAAGTCCGGGCAGGAAATCGGCGTGGCGATGTATCTCTTCTCGTAGAACAGGTCCTGCCACTGCCGCACCATGCCCAGGTAGCCGTTATTCAATACGGCAATCTTGACGTTGATATTATCCTGGACGAGCGTGGCCAGCTCCTGGATGGTCATCTGCAGGCTGCCGTCGCCGTCGATACACCAGACGGTCTTGTCCGGGCAGCCCACCTTGGCCCCCATGGCCGCCGGCAGCCCGAAACCCATCGTCCCCAGCCCGCCGGAGGTGATGAATTGCCCCGGTTCGGTGTGCTGGTAGTACTGGGCGGCCCACATCTGGTGCTGCCCCACCCCGGTGACGGTGATGGCGTCGCCCCGGGTGGCCTCGTACAGCTGCTGGACGATATACTGCGGCAGCAGCCCGGCGCCTTCATTGATATCCGGCAGGGGGTGCGCCTTGAGCCACTCGTCGAGCTGCTTAATCCAGTCGACGTGCTCGTGCGGCTCAATCATCTTGTTGAGCGCCTGCAGCACCGCCTTGACGTCGCCCACGATGGGCACGTTGACGGCCACGTTCTTGCCGATTTCCGCCGGGTCTAAATCGATATGGATAATCTTGGCGTGCGGTGCAAAACCGGCGATATTGCCGGTCACCCGGTCGTCGAACCTCATGCCGACGGCAATCAGCAGGTCGGTGGCGTCCATCGCCTTGTTGGCGCTGCCGGTGCCGTGCATGCCGGCCATGCCGTAGCAGAGCACGTGATTCTCCGGAAAGCCGCCGATGCCCAGGAGCGTGCTGATAACCGGTATCTGGGCCGTCTCGGCGAGCTGCTTCAGTTCCTGGCTGGCCCGGGAAATGATGACGCCCCGGCCGGTGATAATCAGCGGGCGCCTGGCCTCGTTGATTAGTTTGGCGGCGCTCTTGAGCTGGGTGGGGTGGCCGCGCGTGGGTATCTTGTAGCCGGGCAGGTCAATCTTATCCGGGTAGACGGGCTCGGCCAGGTCGGTCTGCACGTCCTTGGGCAGGTCGATGAGCACCGGCCCGGGACGCCCCGTAGAGGCGATATAGAAGGCCTCCTTGACGATAGCCGCCAGCGAGCCGGCGTCCATGGCCACGTAGCTGTGCTTGGTGATGGGCAGGGTGATGCCGGTGATGTCTATCTCCTGAAAGGCGTCCTTGCCGATGAAGGGCCGGGCCACCTGGCCGGTGAGGGCAATCATCGGCACCGAGTCCAGATAAGCATTGGCGATGCCCGTGACCAGATTGGTGGCCCCCGGCCCGGAGGTGGCCATGCAAACGCCCACCTTGCCCGTCGCCCGGGCGTAGCCGTCGGCGGCGTGGGCGGCCCCCTGCTCGTGGCGTACCAGGATGTGCCTCAAATCCGGATACTGGGGCAGGACGTCGTAAAACGGCAGCAGCACGCCGCCGGGGAAACCGAACATGACGTCCACGCCTTCCCTGAGCAGGCTTTCACACAGTATCTGGGCACCCGACTTCTTCATTAAAGTCCCACCATCCCTTTTCAGAATATCC
>DAOUEH010000177.1:0-14918 GCA_034430635.1 Dehalococcoidales bacterium
TTTCACCTCAAATTAGCTTCCCCGGTCGGCGTGCCTGAAATCCGCCCGAAAATCCCCGGGAAAAAGGCCCCGGGGCTGTTAATATGCCCCAGGGCCTTTCCATTAGGCGAAACGTGACGCCGGTTTATGGCTGCTTCATTCCAGTTTTGGCAAGTCCCTCCCGGCACTCTTTTCGGGACGGGTCGGGCTGCCAGCTTGAGCAGCAGCCGGGCTTGACGGGGTGGATGGCGCAGGCGGCCAGGCCCCCCTCGTAGCGGAGGAAGGCACAGGCGCCGTCGCTATGCCTTATCAGGCGGTACTCGGTGAAACGCCAGCGGCTGTCGTCGTAGAGCCGCTCCCAGTCGTCGGGGGTTATCCCCAGGTAGGCGGTGATGCGGGCGATATCCGCCGGGGAGACGAAGGCCTGGTGGCGGGTGCAGCAGACCCCGCAGCGCCGGCAGGGTATGGCCGCGGCCGGCGGGCTTGACTTGATGTTTTCTTGCGGTTGAGCGGCCAGATTATCCATAACTCTCAAACTAAAAAATTTAGGGGAATCGTGGCATGAGCGAGACTCCCCTAAATTCGTATTTTCGGTCTGATTACTTTTTCTTCGTCTCAGACGGCTTGGCTTGCCCGGGTCTGGAAGAGACGGCGGGTTTTGCTGGACCTTTGTGTCCCATTTCCGGTGTACCCTCCTTTACTCTAGACTTTGTAGTAGTATTTAATTATACAACAAAGCCGCCCCGTGTAAATAGGTTTATGTTCTACGGGGCGGGGCCTTCAGGCCGCAAACTGCTTCTTGAGGCGCGCCGCGGCGACCTCCGGGGGCAGGATGCAGATATTTTCTTCCTGCAGGATGGGGTAGTAGAACTGGTCGGAGGTCTCGATGGGGGAGTAGAGGAGCAGGGCGCGCGGCGTGATGCGGACATGCGCCCAGAACCGGCCGGAATCGAAGCCGGAATAGGTGGCCATATTAAAGCTGAGCAGGTTCAGCTCGTCCTGGTAGGCGAAGACGTGTAACATTCCCGCGGCGAAATGGCGCAGCTCTACCTCATCCAGTTCCAGGACCGAGGCCCGGCCGGGGAAGACGGCCAATATATCGGAGAGGCGGCCCCGGGGGGCGAAGTCGGCCAGCCACTCGGCGGCCCCGATACGCCCCACGTATCTCTCGCCGTGACGTTTTTCCTGCGCGACGAGGTCGGCCCAGTAGTTCGTCCCCTTCTCCGCGTAATATCTATCGGAGGCCTCCAGGATTTGCCGCTGGTAGTTGGTCGGCTGGTAGCCGGCGTTGGCCTGCAGGTGCGGGTGGACGAGGCTGCCCCCGGAGGGGGGCATGTAGTTCCAGGCGATGAAGTGATACCTGGCCGCCGGGTCGGCCTGCGCCACTGCCCGGAGATAGGTCTGCGCCGCGGCCAGGGCATTACAGACAGTCTCTAAATCCAGCCCGCCCAGGGGGATGAAATGCTCGTCGGAAACGACGACGACGATGCCGTAGACGTCGTAGGGGTCGAGGTTGGGGAAGGCCAGCGCCCGTCCCCGGCGGATATTGCCCTCGGGGACGAGGTCGGCGGGGAACCTGGGAGTGATTTGCTCCACCAGGGGCGGGCAGAAGGGGCAGGTAAACTCCCGCGAGCGTTTCTCCAGGGCGGCTAAATCCGGCCTGATGATGCGCCCCAGGTTGAAGGGCACGATACGGCAGGTGCGGCCGGTGAGGGGGTCGCGGCGGAACTCCACGGGTGACACCGCCTCGGCGAGCTCGCCGGTGGCGCGGTCGCGCCGCAGCATCCGCGATGGTTTAATCTCGCGCTCGAGCTCGATGGGATTGAACCTGGGTGATTTCATAGGGGCTACTTTACGATGGCGCTGATTTTTTTAAACTCTTCGCCCTGGGCCACCTTGAGCAGCTCGAAGAGGGCCATCTCCACCGTCGTCGGCGGGATACCGGCCTCCCCCAGCCGGTAGAGGGTGACCAGCCGGTTCTCCGGGTCGCGGGAGGCGATGCAATCGCCGACGACCTGGACGCCGTAGCCGGCACGGGCCAGGGCGCTGGCCGTCTGGTAGACGCAGATGTGCGCCTCGATGCCGGCGATGAGCACCTGCGTCCTCTTCAGCGAGCGCAGCGCCTTGATGAACCGCGGCTCGTCGCAGCAGGAGAAACAGAACTTATCCACCGGCTCGGCGTCCGGCAGGAGCGTTTTTATCTCCGGCAGGGTCGGCCCCAGCCCCTGGGAGTACTGCTCGGTGACGACGACGGGAATCTCCAGCACCTGCGCCCCCCGGATGAGCTTGAGGACGTTCTTGAGGAGCTTGACCTTGTCGTGCATGACGGGGAAGAGCTTCTCCTGGAAATCGATGAGCACCAGGACGGTGTTCTTGGCGACGAATCTCGGCGGGATGTTCATGGAAATAGTATAAAATTTCAGGTCGTTTATGTCAAAGCTGCGGCAACGTGCTGTCAGGCAGACTTATCGATATATTCACTGAGTTGTTTCGTTAAAGCGAGCACTCTCTGTAAATCCTCGGCTGTCTCCTCATAAAACGATTGCAGCAAGACCTCAGGCGACGTGCGGGTTGGCGGCAGTTCACCCTTAGGCACACCGGCAAGATCGGGATATATTACATAGAATGTCAGACTGTTGGATAATGCCTCATATAAATCGAGCAAGAGGGATATTTGCCTGGGATGCATCCTTACCTGAAATGTGTTTATAAATGTAAGAGTACTATTAAGGGCATTGGTAATATGGGCAGTCAGGGTTTCCCATCCTTCTGAATCTAAACCTTGCAAGCGCTCATACACCACCGGAGAGATTACATGCTCGGCGACCCTGATGATTTCGTTGTGTATGGCCATCAAACTCTTTGATTTCAGGACACTTTGGTCGAGAATGTCAGGACTAAAGCCAAGTCCATTCCTGATACCGCTTACAATCATATTAAGCAGAATTCTTAAACGGTCGTCAATCCTGATGTCAGTCGATTGCCACTTTTGCATTTCTTGATGTGTAAGAACCCAATGAACATAAGTAATGGTTATAATTATCCCGATAATCTCGGTGGCGAGGTTTAAGAAAAAGCCGTCCAGTGGCCACTTCTCGCTAATTAAGAAAGCAGCCACGAATAAGAGCCCGAGGGGTATGAGCAGACGGATCCAGAAGTTTTTCATCATAATTAGACTCTCTCTGGCTACCCAGACCGGCCGTAGCGTCCCGGTGAAGAAATGCCCGCCCGGCCTGAATAGTATAGCCACGCCGCCGCCCCTCTGTCAAAAAAAGAGAGGGGGCGGCGCCCCCTCTCCGGATAGCCTTATGACGTGTCTAGTCGATGCCGATTTCGTCGGGCGGGGCGTGGCGCTGGGGCATATATATCAGGGTGAGGATTCCCGCGGCGGCGTTGATACCGCAGGAAATGAAGGCCATCACCAGCCACCCGTCCATGAAGCTCGTCCGGGCGACCCGGGCCAGGGCCTCGCCGGCGGCGCCGGGAATCTGCTGGGCGACGATGATGGCCGCCCCCACGGAATCGCTGGCCGCCGCGACGACCGGGGCGGGCAGGCCCCCCACGGCGGCAATCGCCTCGGTAAAGCTCGCCGAGTAGACCGTCCCCAGTATCGAGCCGATGACGGCCACGCCGATGGCCCCGGCCACCATGCGGCAGACGGTGTTCATCGCCGAGCCGATGCCCGCCCGCGCCTCCGGCAGGGCCCCCATGACGGCGTCGGTGGCCGGGGCGGCCACGTAGCCCAGGGCGAAGCCAACGCCGAAGAACATCAGCCCCAGCTGCCAGTAGGCGGTATCGGTCTGCCAGAAAGCGGCCAGGACGAGCAGGGCGGCGTTGATGATAAAGCCCAGGGACATCACCGTCTTGGTGCCCAGGCGCGCCACGACGCGGTCGGCCGAGCCCGCCCCGAGGAAGATACCCAGGGCCAGCGGCACGAAACGCAGGCCCGTCTCCAGGGCGGTATAGCCGTTGACGAACTGCATGTACAAAGTCAGGCCGAAGGTGATACCCACCTGCCCGAAGGCCATCAGCGAGACGGCACCCACCCCCATCGAGAAGCGGCGCCGCCGGAAGAAGTCCAGCTCCAGCATGGGGTGGCGGCTGTGGCGCTCCCAGAGGAGGAAGACGGCCACCAGCGCCACGGCACCGGCCAGGGAGCCGATGACGGCGGGATGGGTCCAGCCCCAGCTGCTCCCCTGCACCAGCCCGAAGACCAGGGCGGCCAGCCCCGCCGCGGAGAGCAGCGTGCCGGGGTAGTCGGGGCGCTTGGGGTTGGGGTCGCGGCTGTTGGGGATGAGGAATATCCCGGCCAGGAGGGCCACCACGGCGATGGGGATGTTGAGCAGGAAGATGGAGTTCCAGGTGAAATTCTCGATGAGCAGCCCCCCGACAATCGGCCCTAGGGCGATGCCGACGGCGTTCATCCCGGCCCAGGCGCCGATGGCCCGGCCCCGCTCCTGACGCGGGAAGACATTGGTAATAATGGCCAGGGTGGCGGGGAGAATCATCGCCCCGCCGATGCCCATGATAATCCGCCAGATGATAAGACCCGTGCCGCTGGTGGCGAAGGCCGCCCCCAGGCTGGCCCCGCCGAAGACGATGATACCCGCCTGGAGCATGTATTTCCGCCCCAGCCGGTCGCCCAGGGCGCCCGTGGTCAGCATCAGGGCGCCGAAAATCATGATGTAGCTGTTGATAATCCACTGCAGCTCGGCGCCAGTGGTGTTCAGCTCGCGCTGCAGCGTGGGCAGGGCGACGTTGACGATGGTGGCGTCGATGACGATGATGAGGACGCTTACGGAAATTACCAGCAGCGTCCACCAGCGCCGGCGGTATTCCTGGGTATCCCGGGCAACAGCGTTCATGATATGCATCTCCCGTCTTTTTGTAATTATTGGCTATAAACGATACATATTATACAAATAACCCTTGACAATGTCAATACTTTTTGTATATAATTTCTACAAATATTACAAAATTACCATAAATCGCGGGCGGGAGACACGTGAACGGGTTCGAGCGGCGGAAAGAGCAGAAGAAGGAGGCCATCCGGCGGGCGGCGGCGGAGCTCTTCCGCAGCCACGGCTTCGAAAAGGTGAGCCTGGTGGATATCGCCCGCCGGGCGCACGTCTCTCACGTTACCATCTATAACCACTTCGGCAGCAAAGAGGCCCTGGTGCGCGACGTAGTGAAGCAGGCCATCGCCGGGCTGGTGGAGATGTCGCGGGAGATTGTCCGGAGCGACCGCCCCTTCCCGGAAAAACTGGAGCTTATCGTCTTCGGCAAGGTGGCCACGGCCAGCCAGTACCGGGGGGAGCTGATGCAGACGGCCGTCCGCGACATCCCGGAGATACGTGATTTCATCGATACGCTCTGGCGCCAGGAAGTCGACCGGCTGATAAACGAGCTTATCGAGGACGGCAAGCGGCAGGGCTACGTCCGCCGCGAGCTGCCCAACGACACCATCCGCATCTACTTTGCGATAATCCGTAACGGCGCCTTCGCCAGCGCCGGGCTGCTGGAGCAAATGAAGGTCGACGAAAAGCTGGCCCGCGACCTCAACCACCTCTTCCTCTACGGGCTGGTGGATAAAAAGCCCTAGGTCCTCCCTGTTTGCTGCGGCCATCCGATTGACTAATACCGGCAAATCGGCTAAAATGGCGTTTCAGGTTAAACTCCGCCTGATACTTTCACCCGCAGGAGGTGACTTATGCACACCCAGCAGTACGTACTACTGGCGATAATGGCGGTGGGCGGGGCGGCGGTCATCGGCAGCTACATCCACGGCTTCGCCACCCACCCCGGCTCGGCGGAAACCCTGTGGGGAGGCGTTACCGGGGGCCTGCGGACGTTTAATTTCTTTACCATGATTTTTGCGGCCCTGGGCTTTTTCGCCTTCGCCTACTGGCTCTTCTTCCGCCTCGACCCGGATGAAGTGCGGGTATTCGGGGGCGCGGGGTTCTGGATGTTCCACATCATCTTCCTGGTCATCCTTATACCCTCGGCGCTCTGGTTACCCCTTTCCTACGCCTATCTCGCCCAGCCGGGCACGGGCCTCTGGATAGGGATTCGCCTGGTGCTGGTGCTGGTGGGCGTCGGGGCGCTGGCGCTGCTGGCGGCGATTCTCACCACAAGCCCTCGTGAGGGGGGTCTGGCCTACTGGTTCGCCGTGGGCGGGGCGGCCTTTTTCTGTGTGCAGACGTCCGTGCTGGATATGTTCGTCTGGCCGGCGCTTTTCCGCGCCTGATGCCGGGCGATATCTCCGGTCTGGCCTCCCGGCTCAACTGCCCTGGCGCAGCGCCACCAGCAGTACGCCGGGGCCCCCGTGCACGCCGAGCCCGGCGCCGAGCTCCAGCGTCTGCATCTTTTCGGTAGGGAAGAAGCTGGCCAGGCGCTTTTTCAATATCTCGGCGCGCTCGGCGATGGCGCTGTGGACGATAACCAGCTCGGTGATATCCGTCTTGCCTTCCACGAACTGATAAATTTTATCCATCCCTCGGTTAAAACTACGTACCAGACCGGCGCGGATAATCTCGCCGTCCCGAAAGGTCAGCAGCGGCATGACATTGAGGATGTTGGCCGCCGCCACTATGGCCCGGCTCACGCGCCCGCTGCGTGCCAGGTATTTCATCGTCGCGAAGACGCCGTACATCCGTACCTGGCTTACCGCCCGGCGGGTCTCTGCCAGGATTTCCTTCATGCCTTTACCGGCCCGGGCCAGGCGAGCGGCCGCCATCGCCACCAGGGCCAGCCCCCCGGAGTTGAACCTGGAATCGATAACCTCGATAGGGCAGTGGCTCTCCAGCATCTTGCGGGCGATATTGGCCGAGTTGAACGTACCGCTTATCCGGGAAGAAATATGGATGGAAACGATGCCTTCGGCACTATCGCAGTATTCCTTGTAGATATTTTCGAAGTCCTCCGGGGTGGGCTGGGAGGTCGCCGGGTGGACGGGCGAGGTCACCAGCCGGCTGTAAAACTCTTCCCGGCTGATATCCTCACCGTCGCGGTAGATTTTATCACCGAAGCGCACGTATATCGGCACCACCCGGATGCCCAGCTCAGCGGCCATCTCCCGGGGAATATCGCAGGTGCTGTCGGTAATCACCTGTACGCTCATACCGTCCTCCCGTCTAGACCGGCCGCAGCGTCCCGGCGAAGACCTGCCAGGCCAGCAGCGACTTGGCGATGAGCGAGAGCACGATGATGACGGCGGCCTGGGCCAGGTGCAGGCAACCCATGAAGACGTTATAGATACGCAGCCTTTTGAACTTGGGTTCGTAGTCCATGACGGCCTTCCCTCGCCCGGTTATAACGGGCATATGGTTATAAATCCAGTCTAGGCCAAGGGGGCCGGGGCGTCAATATGTTTTAGGGCACCTGCGCGGCAATGTCATAAATATGTAATATTTGGAGGCTAATTGAAACGCAAATTACGCAAAAAGGTAATATCAGGCGCTAAATATAAAATTTGTTACTAAACCTATTGCTATTTGGCAAAACCCAGTATATAATATGCTCTGGTGGTTTTCAGTCTAGGTTATCACATATGCAACTTAAACACTTTATCCCGACCCCGTTACGGATGACCTTAGCTCTAACCAACTAAACTTAGAAAGGAGGTCATCCGTTGAGTTTTGAGGACAAGGCACTCCAGTGTTCCGATTGCGGGACGACGTTTACCTTCAGTGCCGAGGAGCAAGAGTTCTTCCAGTCCAAGGGCTACACTAATGAGCCCAAGCGGTGCCCGGCCTGCCGTCAGGCAAGGAAGGCCGAGCGCTACGGCTCTTCCGGCGGCGGGGGCTACCGGTCACGCCAGATGTTCCCCGCGGTTTGCGCCGAGTGTGGCAAGGATACCGAAGTTCCCTTTGAGCCCCGGGAAGGCAGACCGGTCTACTGCAGCGAGTGCTTCACCAAAATCCGGGCTAACCAGTAATCATCCGGAAATCAGATGATTAAAGCAGGCCGGGGAGCAATTCCCCGGCCTGTTCTTTATGAAAAAGATGGCCCGCCTCACTTGCCGTAGAGGTAGAGGGGCTCGGCATCGGTGATGAGGCGCGTCTGCCGGGCCAGGGCCTCCCTTACGTAGCGGGGCAGGGCGAACATCCCCCGGTGGGTGACGCCGTCGTAGAACCTCAGCCCGCTCAGCCCCCGCCCGGCGATGGCGGCGTCCACCGCGGCGGGGGTAAGCGGCGACGGGTCGTGGCGCCGCGAGGCCAGGCAGAAGCCCCAGGGGCCGCCGAAGCAGGGCATGTGGGTGGCGTAGGCGGCGACGATGGGGAAAACGCTCTGGAGCGTATGATAGACGGCGGTCAGATTGAGGAGCTCGGTCAACATGGCGGCCCCCGCCTGCACGGCGATGAGCCCCTCGGCGGTGAGCCTTGCGGCGGCCAGCCGGTAAAACTCCTGCGTAAAGAGCCGATAGGCCGGCCCCGCCTCGATGGGGTCGGGCAGGTCGATGATAATCACGTCGTAATTCCCGCCGGATTCGGCCAGGAACTGGCGCGCGTCGCTATGGTGGAGCTCGGTGCGGCTGTCCTCGAAGGCGCCCTGGCTGTACTCGGGCAGGTAGCGGCGGCTGAGGGCGGTAACCTCGGCGTCGATGTCCACCATCACGGCCTTCTCCACCGTCCTGTGGCGCAGCACCTCCCTCAGAGTCGCACCCTCGCCGCCCCCGGCGATAAAGACGCGGCGCGGGGCGGGGTGGGCCAGCATGGCCGGCTGCACCAGGGCCTCGTGATAGATAAACTCGTCGGCATCGGTGGACTGAATCTTGCCGTCCAGCACCAGGCATTTGCCGAAGCTGTGGCTGCGGGCAATCTGGTACGACTGGTAAGGAGTGCGCCCGGCCTCGAGCACCTCGTCGATGAGGTGCAGCTGGACGAAGCTCTCGCTTACCTTGTCTTTCAGCCAGTTATCAGGGTCGCTGTCCATAACTCAAGCCCGTGTCCGGCACGGTGACCAGAAGCCCCCTCTGAATCTCGGTCAGAGACGGGTTCCGGCACCCGAGCTTCTCGACGAGGGCGGCGGCGGCCACCTCGGGGCGGACGGTCGTGCCGCAGGTGAAGATGTCCGCGGCGGCGTAGCCGTGCTCCGGCCAGGTGTGGATGGAGAGATGGGACTCGGCGATGACCACCACGCCGCTCACCCCCTGCGGGCTGAAGCGGTGGAAGGACTCGCCGAGGACGACGGCGCCGCAGTCGACGGCGGCGTTCACCATGGCCTCCCGTAGCAAGCTCAGGTCGTTTAGTGCCTCCTTGTCGCAGTCATACAGCTCTACCAGCAAATGTCTGCCCAGCGCATTCAATCACCTGCCCCCCTTTTTGGATTCTAAAGGCAACGAGCCAGATTTTATAACAATCCGCCGCCCCATGCAACCGCCCCCCAATAAAAAAGTCCCCGAGTATACTTGCCACCCCAGGAACCTCCCCCACTCCCCGGTTACCCGGGGGCAGGGAAACCAGTCGGCCGCGGCCGATGTTCATTCCCTGATGTCGATAATCACCCCTTCCGGCCGGTCAGGCCAGCGCCGGCATAGCCAGGTTCTTCTCGATAAGCTCGGCCAGCCGCTTGAGCTTTTTCTCCTGATGGCAGCGGGCCCTGCCCAGGGCCGCCTCGATACCGGCGATGATGTCGTCGGCGGGCAGGTCGGTGGCGACAATAGGTATGCCCCGGCCCTCGGCCTTCTGCAGGACGTTATATAAAGGCGGCTCGGAGCTGCCGCTGAGGACGAGGCAACGTGTCGGCGTCTCCAGGGCGGCCAGCTGCATGTCCGGGCGGTCCTGCCGGACGATGGCGGCCTTGGCCTGCTTGCGGGCGAAATAGTCCCGCCCGGAATCCACCACCATCGCCCCCAGCATGTAGTTCTCCACCAGCTCCGGCGCCTTCTCGGCGTTGTTGAGGAACTTCCCCCCGACGGTGTCGGCCAGCTCGCCGACGGTAATGGCCAGCAGGATGCGGTCTTCCGGGATTACCCCCAGCACCTTGATTCCCGCCGCCCCGAACTGCTTGGCGGCGTCAGCGGCGGCGAGCTCCAGCTGGCTTGCGGGGACTTTGTTGATAACCACGCCCAGCAGGGCGTCCCCGAAGCCCTTATAGATATCGGCGTATTGGCTCTTTTTGCCGGAGTAGGCCTCCACGGCGATGACGGCGGCCTTCATGTCCCTGACCGCCCCGTAGGTGGCCCGGGTGCCGGGGTGGTCGGCCTTGGGCCCCAGACCGCCCTCCATCAGCACGGCATCCCGCCCCGCAATCAAGTCCGGGGCGTTGACGGCGTCCTCCAGGCCCAGGGTATGCTTCATAAAGGCGATATCGCCGTCGGTGCTGCCGGCCTCGCTGGGCTTGAGATAGCCGACCTTCTTCCCCTGGTTCATCAGGTTCCGGGCCAGACCGGCGCAGACGGCCGTCTTGCCCGCACCCGCCGCTACGGAGACTATATAAAGAACGCCCAAGCTTCACCCCCGGCTGAATTTACAGGACTCGAATTGACCAATATATTATAATCCTTTAAGACTGTTTCGTAAAGGGGTATAATGGGGAAGCACTTCGCCGCGGCGACTCAGGGTGAGAGGGAGATTCCCGCATGAAAGACCGGATTTCTATCATCGTACCGACCTATAACGAGAAGGATAATGTCGCCCCCCTCGTCGCGAGGATAGCCAAAGCGCTCTCCGGCCAGGATTACGAGATACTGCTGGTGGACGACAACAGCACCGACGGCACCATCGCCACCGCCGAGGCCCTGGCCCCCCGCTACCCGGTGCGCGTCCTGGTACGCCGCGAAGAAAAGGGACTGGCGACGGCGGTCCTCCACGGGCTGGCCCACGCCGAGGGTCAGATTATCGGGGTCATGGACGCCGACCTGCAGCACCCGCCGGAAGTGCTGCCGAAGCTGGTGGAGGCCATCGAGGCCGGGGCCGACCTGGCGGTGGCCAGCCGCTACGTCCCGGGCGGGGGCTGCCCGCAATGGGGCCTGGTGCGGCGCATTATCTCCAAGGTGGCCCTTAACATCGCCCACCTGCTGCTGCCTTCCTCGCGGCGGGTGAAAGACCCGATGAGCGGCTTCTTCATGTTCCGGCGCGACCGGCTGGGCGCCACCGGGCTCAAGCCCATCGGATACAAGATACTGCTGGAGATTATGCTGGCCGGGGACTTCAAGGATGTCCGCGAGGTGCCCTTCATCTTCGAGGACCGCAGCGCCGGGGCCTCCAAGCTGCGGGCGAGCACCCAGCTGGAATACCTGCGGCACATCTTCAGCCTGATGTACCGCACCGGCGAGTTCATGCGCATCGTCAAGTTCATCGCCGTCGGGTTGAGCGGCACGGTCGTCAATCTCGGCATCCTGCGGCTGGTGACCCACCTCTTCGCCAACTGGAGCCCATACGTGCAGCTGATTCCCGGCATCGAGATTTCCATCCTCACCAACTTCCTCCTCAACGACCACTTCACCTTCGCCGACCGCCGCACCGGCAAGGCCCTCTCGTTCTTCGCGCGGATGGGTAAGTATAATCTCATCGCCCTGGCCGGGGCAGCCATCAACTACATCACGGCGGCGATACTGCTCAGCGTGGGCATGAACATCTACCTGGCCAACTTCATCGGTATCGTCATCGCCTTCTGCTGGAACTACTTTTTCGGAACGATATGGGCATGGCGCTGATAAAGAGATTCTTCGTCCGCTTTTACCGCTGGGAGTATTTCTGGCTCTGCCTCATCGTCCTGGCGACGCTGGTGATGCACCTGTCCATCATCACCAACCCCCCCGACCTCATCCTGGACGAGCAGCACTACGTCAATGACGCCCGGCTCATCATCACCGACGCCAAGACCGAGCGCACCGAGCACCCGCCGCTAGGCAAGCTCTTCATCGTGGCCGGAGAGTATATCTTCAACGGGTTTAAATCGCCCCAAGAGAATACCGGAACAACGTTACAGCAACCTATTAATAGTGCCGGCACCGAAATTTATGTGAGTGATGCCTCGGTATTCAGCGCCAAAACGACAATAAGAATCGGTACTGAAAACATGTATATAGAGAGTATCGATACATCGCTTGATAAACTCACCGTCAAGCGCGGTTTCGGCACTACTTCCACCAGCCACGACGCACAACAAACGATTTATGTGTTTGACGATAACCCCTGGGGCTGGCGGATATTCCCCATCCTCTTCGGCACTGCCGGTATCATTCTGTTCTATTTCGTCTGCCGCCGGCTGGATATGTCGCCGCGGGCGTCGTCTATCGCCGCCTTCCTGCTCGCCCTGGAGAACATCGTCTTCCTCCAGGCCAGCGTGGCCATGCTGGACGTCTTCTACGTCACCCTCATGCTGGCGGCCTTCCTGCTCTACCTGCGGCGTAAGTACATCGCCACGGGCGTCGCCGTGGGCCTGAGCGCCCTGGCCAAGCTCAGCGGGGCCCTGGCCGGGCCGGTGGTGGCCATCCACTGGCTCTTCTCGGGAGGGTGGCGCTCCAGCAAATGGTTTCTCATCAGCATCTTCTTCGCCATCGCCGCCTTTATCTATTTCATGATAGTCTTCGATTTCGCCATCGTGCGTAGCTTCGATGGGTTCGTCGACCCGATAACACGCATCAAGACCATGCTCGCCCAGAGCGGCAGCCTGACCTACGCCAACGTCGACCACCCCTCCAAGAGCTACCCCTGGGAGTGGCTCTATCTCTACAAGCCGATGGCCTACTGGATAATGCCCCACTACACCGCCGCCATCGGCTTCGCCATCTGGGCCTTAATCGTCCCCTCCTTCGGCTACATGGTCTTCCGGGCCATCAAGGGTAGCAACGCCGCCAAGTTCGGGCTGGCCTGGTTTACCGGCACCTACCTGCTCTGGATACCGGTCGTCCTCATCACGGACCGGGTGAGTTATATCTTCTATTTCTACCCGACGGTGGGGGCCGTCTGTATCGGGCTGGGGCTGGGGCTGGAGCGTCTGCTCAAGCTCTTCCAGGACCGGCGGCGCGGCAAGCTCAAGTGGACGGCGCTGGTTATCGTCATCGTCTTCCTGGCAGCGCACCTGCTCTCTTTCATCATCCTCTCGCCGCTGGTGCCTTTTGATTTCGCCGCCTGGGTGGGGCTGTCATAACCCCCGGCACTTTGATTGACAAATGACCGGTGCTATAATTACGGTAGGTTGTCGGGGGGCCAGCGATGCGCGAGGCCGTGCTCTATGAAAAACTGCCGGACTCCAGGGTAAGGTGCCGTACCTGCCAGTGGCGCTGCCGCATCAACCCGGGCAAGTACGGCGTCTGCGGCATGTACCAGAACCGCGACGGCACCCTCTACAACCTCAACTACGGGCGGGTCTCCTCCCTGGCCGCCGACCCCATCGAGAAGAAGCCCCTCTTCCACTTTTACCCCGGCACGCTCTGCTTCTCCCTGGGGACGCTGGGCTGCAACTTTCACTGTAAGCACTGCCAGAACTGGGAAATCTCCACCGCCGATAGCTCCGCCCTGCTGCACGGCTGCCGCGAGCTTACCCCCGAACAATCGGTGGCGCTGGCCAGAAAATACGGCTGCCGTGGCATGGCCTGGACCTACAACGAGCCGGTTATCTGGCTGGAGCACACGCTGGAATCGGCCCAACTCGCCAGAGAAAACGGGCTCTATACCGTCTACGTCACCAACGGCTACGCCACGCCCGAGGCGCTGGATGCCATCGGGCCCTACCTGGACGCCTGGCGGGTGGACATCAAGGGCTTCTCCGACGCCTTTTACAAGACCCTGACCGGTATTCCGCGCTGGCGGGAGATACTGGACGTTACCCGGCGGGCTAAAGATAAGTGGGACATGCACGTGGAGGTGGTCACCAACATCATACCCACCCTCAACGACGACGACGCGCAGCTGAGGGGCATCGCCGAATGGATACGCGACGCCCTGGGCGAGCTGACCCCCTGGCACGTCACCCGCTTCTACCCCCACCACCACCTGACCCACCTTCCCTCCACCCCGCTGGAGACCATCGAGCGGGCCTGTGAAATAGGGAAAAAGGCGGGGCTCAAGTTTGTCTACGCCGGTAATATCCCCGGCCACGCCAGCGAGAGCACCAAATGTCCCGCCTGCGGCCGGGTCGCCGTGGGCCGGGTCGGCTACGAGACGGACACGAGCGGCCTTAACGGCTCTAAATGCCGGTCTTGCGGGGCGGAGCTCAATTTCCGCCCGAAGGAGGGATGAGATGATAAGAAACCCGTACGCCGCCGGGAGGTACTACCCGGGCTCGGCGCTGGAGCTCCGGGAGATGGTGGAGATGTTCGTCGATAAGCAGGCGCCCAAAGAGGACGCCGTCGGCGCGCTGGTGCCCCACGCCGGCTACCCCTATTCCGGGGCGGTGGCCGGGGCGGTTATCTCCCGCATTAAATTCAAGGAGACATTTATTATCATGGGGCCCAGCCATAGCGGCCTGGGCAAGCCCTTCAGCGTCATGGCCGAGGGGATGTGGCGGACGCCCCTGGGCGACGTGAAGACCGATACCGAACTGGCACGGCAGATCATCGCCGCCTCCGAGTACGCCGAGGCCGACGAGGCCGCCCACCGCCAGGAGCACGCCGTGGAGGTGCAGCTGCCCTTTTTGCAGTATTTCCAGCCGGATATCAAAATAGTCCCCATCATCCTGGCCCACGCCCCCGCCAGCGCCTACCAGGAAGTCGGGCGGGGCATCGCCCGGGCCTTGCAGGAGCTAAAGCGCGAGGCGGTGATTATCGCCAGCGGCGATATGACCCACTACGAGCCTCAGGCCGTCGCCGAAAAGAAAGACCGGGCCGCCATCGAGGCCATGCTCGCCCTCGACGCCGACGAGCTCACCCGCCGCTACGAGGCGCTGAATATCTCCATGTGCGCCCACGGCCCGGTGGTCGCCCTCATCGCCGCCGCCAGAGAGCTTGGGGCGACCGGCGCCGAGCTGGTAAAGTACCAGACCAGCGGCGA
>DAOUEH010000178.1:0-2012 GCA_034430635.1 Dehalococcoidales bacterium
ATGAAGCAGCCATAAACCGGCGTCACGTTTCGCCTAATGGAAAGGCCCTGGGGCATATTAACAGCCCCGGGGCCTTTTTCCCGGGGATTTTCGGGCGGATTTCAGGCACGCCGACCGGGGAAGCTAATTTGAGGTGAAATTCGCTGGAATTAGCCTGCGATAAGTGCTATTATCAGCAGGTAGGTGTCCGCCGGAATTGTTGCGGCCGCAATAATAACCACCGGAATCATGGGAGGAAACGACTATGAGCCAAGCGCCTCGGGAGACTTATGAAGAGCGGGCCAGGAGGGTCGAGGACGCCATACAGCTCAAGCAGCCGGATAGGGTCCCGGTGGTGCTCAGCCTGGGCTATTTCCCGGCCAAGTACGCCGGCATCACCTGCGCCGATGCCTTTTACAACCCGGCCAGATGGAAAGAGGCCTCCATCAAGACCGTCGTCGATTTTGCACCGGACTCGGCCATTGCCCTGGGGCCGGACTCCGGCGCCGCCCTGGAGGCCCTCGACTTCAAGCAGATGGTATGGCCCGGCCACGGCGGGTCGCCCAACCATACCCACCAGTTCGTCGAGGGCGAATACATGAAGGCCGACGAGTACGACGCCTACCTGGGAGACCCCACCGGCTTTATCCTGCGTACTTTTCTACCGCGCGTCTGCGGCAAGCTGGAGGCCCTGCAGCGCCTCCCCGACCTGAGCATCCTGCTCTTCAGCCCCACCATGCTGCTGGCGATGCCCGGCTTCGATGAAGCCATCGAGGCCCTGTCGCAGGCCCGGCAAGAGATGATGAAGCGGAACGCCCAGATAGGCTCGATGGGGGAAGAACTGAAGCAGCTGGGGTTCCCCACCTTCAGCGGGGCGGCGACCTTCGCGCCGTTCGATGTCATCTCCGACCGCCTGCGGGGCATGCACGGCTCGATGCTGGACATGTTCCGGCAGCCGGAGAACCGCATCCAGGCCAGCGAGAAGCTGCTGCCCACCATGATAGGGATGGCCGCCGCCATGTACCACATGAGCGGCAACCCACGCGTCTTTATCCCCCTGCACCGCGGGGCGGAGGGGTTCATGTCGCTGGCGCAGTTCGAGCGGTTTTACTGGCCGACCCTCAAGGGGCTGATAATAGGGCTCATTGAGAACGGGATGACGCCCTGCCCCTTCTTCGAGGGGGACTACACCTCGCGCCTGGAGTATCTCCTGGAGATACCCCGGGGGAAGATGGTGGCCTACTTCGACACCACGGATATTTTCCAGGCCAAGGAGATTCTGGGCGACCACGTCTGCATCATGGGCAACGTGCCCTGCTCTATCCTGCAGGTGGGCACGTCGCAGGACGTGAAAGACTACTGTAAGAAGCTCATCGACGTCGTCGGCCGGGGCGGCGGCTTCATCCTGGCCCCGCGCAGCGCCATCGACGAGGTGGCGCCGGAGAACCTCAAGACGATGATTGACTTTACCCGGGAGTACGGCGTATATAAATAAGGGTATCAACGACCGAAACCGGGGTAATTCAGGAGGTACACAGTGGCAGATAGAGACCTGAGAAAGTGGATGGCCCAGCTGGATGCCGAGGGCGACTTAAAGAGGGTGACCGCCAGGGTGGACTGGGACGACGAGATATCCCAGATTATCCGCAAGGTATACCTCCAGCGGGGCCCGGCCCTTCTCTTCGAGAATATCAAAGACCACGATAAAACGTTTTGCCGCAAGCTGTTTACCAACGGCCTGGGGAAACACGAAAATGTGAACCTTATGCTGGGGCTGCCCCGGGACACGTTACCGGCGGAGACCATCAAGATAATCCGGCAGAGGATGAAGCAACCCCTGGAGCCGGTGCGGGTCAAGACCGGGCCGGTCAAGGAAAACATCATCAAGGGCAAAGACGTCGACCTCTTCCAGCTGCCGGTGCCCAAGTGGCACCCCCTGGATAACGGGCGCTACATCAATACCTTCAACGCCACCGTCACCCGCGACCCCGATACCGGCCAGAACAACGCCGGGGTCTACCGGGGGACGATAT
>DAOUEH010000179.1:0-21693 GCA_034430635.1 Dehalococcoidales bacterium
TAGCTTTTCATCACCCCGGAAGGTACGATGTAATTCGGTCCCCAGTTATGCGGCATATTTCACCTCCGTATTAGACCCTGGCGGCGCTCCCGTCTTCCACCTCCGCGTATATCAGCGCCTCGTTAGGGCAGTTGGCCACACAGGGCGGTATCTCCTCGTCCTGGCAGAGGTCACACTTGACCATCTTCTGGCGCGATAAGTCCAGCCGGGGCACCCCCAGCGGACAGGCCAGCACGCAGGTGCCGCAGCCGATGCACCGCTCCTCGTCCACGGTGACCAGGGAGGTCTCCGGGTCGCGGGAGAGGGCGCCGGTGAGGCACGCCTGGATACAGGGGGCGTCCTCGCAGTGCTGGCAGCGCACCGAGAGGGACAGCACCCCGCTCTCGTCGACACGGAGCCGCGGCAGCGGCCGGGGGGTCTCCTGCTTGTGGGCCTTAATCAGGTCTTTCGTCTGCGAGTGCTTCAGGCGGCAGTAGACCTCGCAGAGGCGGCAGCCGATACAGACGTCTTCGTTAATGTAAACCCGTTTCATTTTATTCCCCTATTGATGCGGTAGGCGGTAACCGTTTACCGCCTATTTTATACTAGCAGTTTTACGGCGGTTTGTCAATAACCCGAGCGTCCCTGCCGGCATCCGGCCGACGGCGGCAGGGGTATGGCCTGTCATCCGAGGCGTGGTTCCCTCCCGAATTCAATATTAACGGAATATTTAGGGGAGCGCCGCTGAAATTTATGGTTTGTTTACTATATTACCATTAATATTTGGAATTGAAAACTATAAAATTATTCAGTGTGTATTTGGGGTGTAGTCCGCCCATAGAGATGATGATATGAAACGAATTATTTACCGGCGGGTCAAGGCCAAAAGACCGCGCATCGCGGCGGGGAACGGCCAGCAGAGCGGGATAAGGCTGCTCGATGCCGAAATCCTCAAGCAGTTCGACCCCTCCATGCTCGACCTGGGCGACTTCAATACGCCCTGCGAGGAGAAAGAGGCCGTTGCCGCCGTCCTGGACCTCACCGGTTTCACGCGGTTCTGCAACCAGGTGGATTCCTATCTGGGTATTCCCAAGTTTCTCAACGACTTCCTGGAGTGGTTTTTCCAGAGTATCCGCGAGGGGCTGACCGAGGAGGACTACGGCAGCCGCTGCTCGCTGTGGGCCGACCTGCCCGTGCTGGTGAAGTTCCTGGGGGACGGCCTGCTGGTGGTCTGGGAGCTCCACCGCATGGGCGACGAGCAAATCTGCCGGCTGGCGGCGACATTATACGAAATCTGCTATGCTTACCGTAAGGATTTTTACCCCCGCATTGCCATGGCGGTGAACAAACCGCCCCGCATCCTGCGCTGCGGCGTGGCCCGCGGCAAGGTCTTCAGCATCGGTAAGGGCAAGGACTACATCGGCCACTGCATCAACAATGCCTCCCGGCTGTCCCACCTGGGTTCGCTGTCCTTTTGCTTCCCCCACCGGGGCTTCCGGGTGCGGGAGTATATGCCTCTGGAATATACCAACCTCTTCGTGCCCAAGTACGTCTCCGTCCGCGGCGTCGGCGACGACGAGCTGGTCTGGGTGGTGAAGAGGGAGTTTGAGCTATTACCGGATAAAGACAGGGCAATGTTCCGAGATATCGAACGCGTGGCAACATGAGTCCGCTATTGATGTCCCCGGATATTCGTAGCCGGGGAAAAGAGAGGTAACTGAAAATGGTATTCAATACGGAAAAACCTCAGCCCGCCGTTATGTCCCGCAGCGCGGGGCACGGGAACCGGAGTAGGGTGGAGGTGAATAGCGAGGAAAACGTACGCACGGGGGGAGTGCCCCTCACCAGGCAGATGCTGGAGCAAATCATCCGCATGACCCAGCGCACGTTGAAGACCTCCGCCGCCTCGATACTCCTCTTCCGGGACAACGACCAGGAGCTCTACTTCGAGGCCGCCTCCGGCCCGGTAGGCCGGACGCTGCGACAGGTGAAACTGAATACCCAGTACGGTATCGCCGGGCAGGTGGCCCGTACCGGCAAGCCCCTTATCGTCAATAATGTCGGCCGCTGCGAGAAGTTCCACAAGCTCATCGACGATACCACCGGCTACAGCACCCAGACCCTCATCTGCGCCCCGCTGACGGTGCACCACAAGATACTGGGGGTTATCGAGGTACTCAACAAGCTGGACGGGACGGAGTTCAACGAGCAGGATATGGAGGCGACCGTTTCCGTCGCCGAGGCCGCGGCCATGGCCATCGACAACACGCGGCTGCACCAGGGAATGCGAGAGGCCTACCGGGATACCATCTCGGTTATGGCGGCGGCGGTGGACGCCAGAGATGCCAACAACCAGGGTCACGCCCAGCGGGTGGCGGAGTACGCCTTGCTGGCCGGTAACAATCTCTCGCTCTCGCGCGACGAGATGCAGACCCTGGAATACGCCAGCATCCTCCACGACATCGGCAAGCTGGCCATTGAAGCCAGGATACTGAATCAGACCGAGCCCCTCTCGCCGAGGGACCTGGAGACGCTGCATCAGCACCCCGTCATCGGGGCCAATATGGTCAGGGATATACCCCTGCTCAAGGCGGCCAGCGAGATGATTCTCTATCATCACGAGGCCTTTAACGGCGGGGGATACCCCGAAGGGCTCAGGGGTGAGGATATCCCGCTGGGGGCGCGGCTGATTGCCGTCGCCGACGCCTTCGATACGCTGACCACCGACCGCGCCGGCCGCCCGGCGATAACGGTGGAAGATGCCGTTAAGGAGCTGCAGGAGGGCTCCAGCAATAAGTTCTGCCCGGTAGCCGTGAGGGCCCTTATATCCGGGCTGAGTATGTATTTCCACAGCTAGCCGTCTGGTACGGCGGCGGGACCATTAGTATCAGCGGAAGGGGAGAGAACTGATGGATGTACGCATCCTCGGGGCGCACAATTACGAATCGCCGACGACGAACTGCGTTTGCTTTCTCATCGACGGTACCCTGGCGATTGACGCCGGCGGGTTGACCTCCGGCCTCTCCATTCAGGAGCAGCAGCAGGTCGAGGCCGTGCTGCTCACCCACCAGCACTACGACCACATCCGCGATATCCCTGGCATCGCCCTGAACCTCTTCCAGCATAATAACAGCACCAAAATCTACGCCACGCAGGTGGTGCGGGATATCATCGAGGCCCACCTGCTCAACGGGGCCGTCTTCCCCCGCTTCCAGCAGATACCGGAAGACCATCCGACGCTCAATTTCAACGTGATTTCGCCGCTGATGTCACAGAAGGTAAATGGTCACAGCGTCCTGGCGGTGCCCGTCAACCACTCCGAGCCGACGGTAGGCTACCAGGTCAGCGACGAACGGGGCAAGGCGTTTTTCTATACGGCCGATACCGGCCCGGGCCTGGCCGAGTGCTGGCGGCACGTAGCGCCGCAGCTTTTGATTATCGACGTCACTTTGCCCAACAGCTACGAAGAATTCGCCATCAAGACCGGCCACCTGACCCCTATCCTGCTGGAACGCGAGCTGATGAGCTTCCGGGAATGCAAAGGCTACCTGCCCCAGGTAATGGCCGTCCACATGGATGCCTCGCTGGAGCCGCGCATCCGGCAGGAGCTGGCCCTGGTCAGCGACCGGCTGCACATCGCCATCGCCATCGCCTTCGAGGGAATGCAGTTCAACGTCTGAGGTGACAGCCCCCGGGCTAACCGGGGATGCGCAGTGTCACCGTGGTACCGGCCCCCTCTTCCGACTGCACGATTAACGTCCCGCCGACGAGACGCGCCCTCTCCCGCATCCCGATGATACCCAGCTTGCCGGACAGGGCCAGGTCGCTCGTCCGCTCCGGGATGGGAAAGCCCCGGCCGTTATCGGCGAGGACGAGGGTAACGGCGTCCGTCCCGAAATCCAGGCCCATCTCCACCTTCGATGCCCCGGCGTACCGCCGGATATTGTTCAACGCCTCCTGGACAATGCGGAAGACGGCCAGCTCCGTCTCCGGCGTGAGGCGCCGCCGCTGGCCGGTGATGCCCGTCCGGGCAGCTATCTGGCCGCCCTGCTCCAGGTCGGTGATGAGCCACTCCAGGGCCGGCACCAGCCCCAGGTCGTCCAGTATCGAGGGGCGCAGGTCCTGGCTGAAGCGGCGCACTCCCTCCAGGGCGGCGTCGGCTATCTGGTGCAGTCTGCCCAGGCGTTTCTTTACCTCCCCGGTCAGCTTCTTATCCCCGGTGACGAGGGAGTCCAGGTCGCGCGAGAGGGTCGCCAGCACCTGGGCGGTGTCGTCGTGGAGCTCGCGGGAGATGCGCCGCCTTTCGTCTTCCTGGGCGCGGGTTATCTGCTTGACGTAATACTCCATGTTACGCCGCAGCTGCTTTTCCTCGGTGACATCCTGGGCGATTATCTGCAGGCCGATGACGGTGCTCCGGCGGAGCAGGGGGCTCACCCGGAGCTCGACATAGGCCTCCGAGCCGTTCTTACGGGTGAGGGCTACCTCGGTGAGGCTGCCGCCGGAGATGTCCTCCGGCCGGCCGGAGAAGAGCTGGCGGATACGCTCCCCGCTCTGGCCGGGGAAAAGCTCGTGGATGGGGGTGGCTGCCAGCTCCTTCTGCGTATAGCCGGTGAGCTGCTCGCAGGCGTGGTTGACCGAGACAATCCTGGCGGTGGTGGAGCAGACGAAGATGGCGTCGGACGAGTTCTCGAAGAGGCCGCGGTAGCGCTCCTCGGAGATGCGCAGCTGCTGTGCCGTCACCTGCTGCTGCTGGTAGAGGTGGGCGTTCTCCACGGCCACGCCTATCTGGTTGCCCATGGCGGTGAGCAGATCCACCTCTCCCGGCTGGAACCGGCGGCGGCCGCGCATGGCGATGCACAGCGTCCCGTTGACCTTGCCCTTGGAGCTCATCGGCACGATGAGCGTGGCGCGCAGCTTGAACTTGCTGACGACCTCGCGGGTGAGCCGGGGGTCGCGGGAGGCGTCCTCGACGAACAGGGGCTGCCCGCTCCGGGCCACCCGGCCGTTGAAGCCCTCCCCCAGCTTGATGCGGTCGACGCCCCGGGAGAGCTCGTCGGAAGAGCCGCGGTGTGTTGCCAGCGACAGTTCGCCGCTCTTTTCGTCGAGGAGGAATATCCAGGCGATATCGGCCTGCATCACGTCGATGACGTTATCGATGGCGCTGCTTAAGACCTGGTCTAAATCCAGCGAGCGGGAGACGGTAGAGGATATCTGGTGGAGGGCGGCCAGCCGCTTCTCGTCTTGCCTCACGGCCGCCACCGTCGTCTGTAGCTCCTCCTGGGTATGCTTCAGCTCGCTGACGGCCCGCCGCTGGCGGCTGATGAGCCAGGTGACCAGCAGCCCGATGAGGAGGAAGGCGATGGTCTCGGCCACGGCCTCCGGTACCTGCGAGGAAAAAATGACGGCCCGCGGCAGCAGCGCCAGGCAGATGAAGATGGCGGTAACGATGCCCCCCCGCCAACCGAAGGCGAAGGCGGCGTAGGCCACCGGGATGATGGAGAGGATGCGGTAGGTGGAGTAGCGGGCCAGTTGGAGGGGGGCCGGGGGCAGGATGTCCGCCAGGCCGGGGATGTGGTCGGCGTAGTAAATAACGGCCCCGAAGGTCATAATGGCCAGGATAATCCAGAAATGGGGCACCCGGTAAATATTCTTCACAAGCGTTAACCTATCCAGCGTCAGGTGATGTCGTCCATGCCCAGCCAGCCCTGGCGCAGCGCCCGCAGGACGGCCTCCGTCCTGGAGCCGACATCCATCTTGCGGAAGATATTGGCCAGGTGGGCCTGCACGGTACGCCGGCTCAGGTAGAGCTGGGCGGCGATGTCCTGGTTGCTCATGCCCCGCGCCGCCAGGCGCAGTATCTCTATTTCCCTCTCGCTGAGCTCGGCGGGGGGCGCCGGCTGCTCCGGGGCCCGCCCGGCGCCGCCGAGGCGGCTGAAGACCTTACGGGCGATGGCGGGGTGGAGCACGGCCTCGCCGGCGTGGACGGCGCGGATGGCGTTAATTAAATCTTTGCCGCCGACGTTCTTCAACAGGTATCCCGCCGCCCCCGCCTCCAGCAGGGCCACGATGTACTGGTCGTTATCGTAGGCGGTCAGGATGAGGACGGCGGTGGCGGGGTAATCGGCCTTTATCTGGCGGGTGGCGTCGATGCCGTTGACCCTGGGCATGGCGATGTCCATGAGGACGACGTGCGGGTGAAGCTCCCGCACCAGCCGGACGGTCTCCTCGCCGTCGCTGGCCTCCCCGGCGACCTCCATGTCCTTCTCCTGGTCGATGAGGCTGCGCGTGCCCTCCCGGAAGAGGGCGTGGTCGTCGGCGATGATTACCTTTATCTTATTCATATCTCGTCTTTACCCGTGCTTATACCCTATCTTTTTAATTATAGACCCGTATATCCAATACCGCAAAGGGTCGTGAGTCGTATTTTGGGGATATGATGCCGTAAACCCCCGGGGGGTATTCTACGCACGAATATTGTACTAAATGCCTAGTCACGGTTAGGCCAGGCTGACCGGCAGATTAGGCCAGCCGGTGGATGGAAGACAGGGCTTGAAGTGTTAGCCTGATAACACGGAACCCGCAAGGAGGCGATTCTTATGGAGAGCGAACGGGACGAAGATTTTATCAGCATCTCGACCGTGCTCGACGAGCTGGAGAAAGACCTGGCGACCCATGCCATAGAGCTTAAGGAGGAAAAGCCTCCTTCCGATAAGAAAGCCATCCTGGAAATCCTGGGGCGGGCGGCGGACGACCACAAGTTCCTGGCGCGGCTGGCCGAAGACCCGGCCCGGGTGCTCGGGGAGTACGACCTGACCGCGGAGGAGAAGGCGGCCCTGGCCTCGGGCGACTTACGCCGCATCGAGGGCTGGGTCGGCAAGCTGGACAAGCGCCTGAGCACCTGGATTTGGTGCCGCCTGCAGCAGGAAAAATGGTAGAAAGAGCGAGGCAACACATGAGCATGGTTGAAGCCGAGCGGGGCGGCCAGGCGGTCGCCCGCAGAGATGAAAAAGACATTATCGCCCGGGTGAACAGGGTGCTGGAACGCTATCGCGGCGAGAAGGCCGAACTGATACCGGTGCTGCAGCAGGTGCAGCAGGTCTTCGGCTATCTGCCGGAGGAGGCCATGAGCCGCGTCGCCGGGTTTACCGGCGTGCCGGAGTGCACCGTGTTCGGGGTGGCCACCTTTTACGCCCAGTTCAAGTTCGCGCCGCTGGGACGCAACGTCATCAAGGTCTGCCGGGGCACCGGCTGCTATGTCAAGGGGGCGCCGCGCCTCCTCGACGAGCTGGAGAAGCTGCTGGGCATCAAGGACGGGGAGACGACCCCCGACCTGGAATATACCCTGGAGACGGTGGCCTGTTTCGGCTCCTGCGCCCTGGCGCCGGTGATGGTCGTCAACGACCGCGTCTACGGGCGGGTGACGCCGGACAAGATAAAGGGGATACTGGGGCTTAAAGACGAGCCGGTCTCGTTGCCGGAAGGATTATAAACAGGGGGAGCCATGGACTATCGAGAACTCAAGAAGCGAGCTGTAGCGCAGCGGGAAGCGGCGGAGCGAAGCGACCGCCCGCGTATTTCAATCGGCACGGGCACCTGCGGCCTGGCCGCCGGGGCCGCGGATATCTTAAAGACACTCCACGACGAGCTCAAGAAGCGGGGCATCGCCGCCGATATCGTCCAGGTGGGCTGCATCGGCCTGTGCTACACCGAGCCGCTCATCGAGGTCGTCAAGCCGGGCAAGCCGTCCGTCTTTTACGGCAACCTCACCCCGGGGCTTACCGCCGAAATCGTCCGCGACTACCTGGCGGGCGATAACCCACGCCCCGACCTGGCCCTGGGGACGCGCGGCGAAGGGGAAATCGCCGGGATACCGCGCCTCTTCGACCTGCCCGTCCTCAAGCCGCAGGTGCGCATCGCGCTCCGGAACTGCGGCAACATCGACCCCGCCGATATCAATTACTACATCGCCGCCGGCGGCTACGAGGGCCTCAACCGGGCCTTCGGGATGAGCCGGCAGGCAGTCATCGACGAGATTAAAAAGTCCGGCCTGCGCGGCCGGGGCGGCGCCGGTTTCTCCACCGGCCTCAAGTGGCAGTTCTGTCACGACGCCGCCGGCGACCAGAAGTATATTATCTGCAACGCCGACGAGGGCGACCCGGGGGCCTTCATGGACCGCGCCGTCCTGGAGGGCGACCCCCACGCCGTCCTCGAAGGGATGCTCATCGGGGCCTACGCCATCGGCGCCTCCGAGGGCTATATCTACGTCCGCGCCGAGTACCCCCTGGCCATCGAGCGGCTCAAGGCGGGGCTCGAGCAGATGGAGGCTTGCGGCCTCCTCGGCGACGACATCCTGGGCTCCGGCTCCGGCTTCCACGTCCATATCAAGGAGGGCGCCGGCGCCTTCGTCTGCGGCGAGGAGACGGCCATGATGGCCTCCATCGAGGGCAACCGCGGCATGCCCCGCTCCCGGCCTCCCTTCCCGGCGCAGTCCGGCCTCTGGGGCAAGCCCACCAATATCAATAACGTGGAGACCTGGGCCAACATCTCCGCCATCATGGCGCGCGGCGCCGACTGGTACGCCGGTTTCGGCACCGAGAAGAGCCGCGGCACCAAGACCTTCGCCCTGGTGGGCAAGGTCAACCAGACCGGCCTCATCGAGGTGCCCATGGGCATCAAGCTGCGCGATGTCATCTACGGCATCGGCGGCGGCATTCCCAACGATAAAGAGTTCAAGGCCGTGCAGACCGGCGGCCCCTCCGGCGGCTGCCTGCCGGCCAGCTTCCTCGACTCGCCGGTGGATTATGAATCGCTGGCGGCGGCCGGCTCCATCGTGGGGTCGGGGGGCATGGTGGTCATGGACGAGGACACCTGCATGGTGGACGTGGCGCGCTACTTCCTCAACTTCACCCAGCTGGAGTCCTGCGGCAAGTGCATCCCGTGCCGCTGGGGTACCCGGCAGATGCTGGATATCCTGGAGGACATCTGCGGCGGCAGGGGCCGCCCCGGCGATATCGACCTGCTCCTGGAACTGGGCGAGGCGGTCAAGAACGGCTCGCTCTGCGCCCTGGGGGGCACCGCCCCCAACCCGGTGCTGACCACGATACGCTATTTCCGCGAGGAGTACGAGGCCCACATCGACGACAAGCGCTGCCCGGCGATGGCCTGCAAGGCCCTGACGACCTATTACATCGACGCCGATAAATGCATCGGCTGCGGCCGCTGCGCCAGCGTCTGCCCGTCGGAGGCCATCCGGGGCGGCAAGCGCCTGGTGCATATCATCGACCAGGAGAAATGCATCAAGTGCGGCTCCTGCTACGACGCCTGCCCGGCCAAGGTCCAGGCGGTCACCAAGGTATCCGGGGAGCCTTTCGAGGTCCCCGCCGAGCCCGTCCCCGTGGGCGGCAAGGACTAAAACGTGAGAAGAACCGATAACAACGGAGGCAACCGATGACGACGACGAGCTCAATTGCGGCCGGCGAGAAAATACTGAAAAGCATCACGCTGACCATCGACGGCGTGCCCGTGACGGTAACGCAGGGGACAACGGTGCTGGAAGCGGCCCGCCAGGCCGATATCTATATCCCCACCCTCTGCTACGACCCCGACCTCAGCCCCTACGGCGGCTGCCGCCTCTGCATCGTGGAAATAGAGGGGATGCGCGGCCTGCCCACCGCCTGTACCACCCCGGCGGCCGACGGCATGGTCGTCCGCACCGAAACGGCCGCGGTGAACCAGTCGCGCCGCATCACCCTGGAGCTCATCATGGCCAACCATCACGGCGACTGCCTCACCTGCGCCAAGAACCAGAACTGCGAGCTGCAGACGGTGGCCCGCTACCTGGGTGTCGAGCAGGCTCACTTCGACCGGATGCGCCGGAGTGTTAAGACCGTCCCCATCGATGATAGCAACCCGGCCTTTATCCGCGATATGAACAAGTGCATCCTCTGCGCCCGCTGCGTGCGGGCCTGCCACGAGATTACCGGCATCGACGCCATCGACCTGGCCTACCGGGGTAACGAGGCCACCGTGGCCACCTTCGGCGACAAGCCGATTTTACTATCGAAATGCGAGACCTGCGGCGAGTGCGTCAGCCGCTGCCCCACCGGGGCGCTCACCTTCCGCAACAGCCGCCAGGCGACGCGCGAGGTCTTGACCACCTGCCCCTACTGCGCCGTGGGCTGCCAGGTCTACCTGGGCATTCGCGGCGACGAAATCGTCGGGGTGCGGGCGGACAAAGAGGGGCCCTCCAACGAAGGCCACCTCTGCGTCAAGGGGCGCTTCGGCGTGGCCGATTTCGTCCAGTCGGAAGACCGCCTCAAGACCCCCCTCATCAAGCGCAACGGCAAGTTCGAGGAGGCAACCTGGGACGAGGCCCTCGACCTGGTGGCCAATAAGCTGGCGCAATACCAGCCGGAAGAGATCGGCGTGGTCTCCTCGGCGCGCTCCACCAACGAGGCCAACTACATTATGCAGAAATTCGGGAGGGCGGCGCTGGGTACGAACAATATCGACCACTGCGCCCGTCTCTGACATGCCCCCACGGTGGCCGGTCTGGCCACGACCTTCGGCAGCGGGGCGATGACCAACAACATCGACGACTTCGGCAACGCCGGTTGCATCTTCGCCATCGGCACCAACACCGCCGAGGCCCACCCGGTGCTGGCGATGAAAATCCGGCGCACCGTCCGTAATAACGGCGCCAGGCTCATCGTCGCCAACCCCATGGAGGTGGACTTCGTGCGCGATGCCGACCTCTGGATACGCCACAAGTCCGGCACGGACGTGGCCCTGATGATGGGTATGTGCCGCGTCATCATCGAGGAGGGCCTGCACGATAGGGCCTTCATCGAGGAGCGCTGCGAGAATTTCGAGGCGTTCCAAGCAGAGCTGGAGAACTACCCGCTGGACTGGGTGGCCGAGACCTGCGGCGTCGAGCCCGATATCATCGTCGAGGCCGCCCGCATGTACGCCACCAACGGCCCGGCCACGATTCTCTACGCCATGGGCCTCTGCGAGCACAGCCACGGCACGGATAACGTCATCGCCACCGGCAACCTGGCCATGCTCACCGGCAACGTCGGCAAGCCCGGCTCCGGCGTCAACCCCCTGCGCGGCCAGAACAACGTCCAGGGGGCCTGCGACATGGGCGCCCTGCCCAATGTCTACCCCGGCTACCAGGCCGTCAATAACCCGGATGCCCAAAAGAAGTTCGAGAAGGCCTGGGGCGTGAACCTCAGCCCCGACCCGGGCCTGAAGCTCACCGAGATGATGCCCGCCGCTATCGAAGGTAAAATCAAGGCGTTGTACATCATGGGCGAGAACCCGGTACTCACCGACCCCGACAGCAAGCACATCATCAAGGCCCTGGAGAGCCTGGACTTCTTCGTCTTCCAGGACATCTTCCTCAACGAGACGGCCGAGCTCGCCGACGTCGTCCTGCCCGCGGCCAGCTTCGCCGAGAAAGACGGCACCTTCACCAATACCGAGCGGCGCGTCCAGCGCGTCCGTAAGGCCCTGGAGCCCGTCGGCGAGAGCCAGCCGGACTGGTGGATAACCGCCGAGATAGCCAGGAGAATGGGCAAAAAGGGCTTCGAGTACGCCAGCGCCGCCGAAATCATGGACGAGATTGCCCGCCTCACCCCCAGCTATGGAGGCATCAGCTTCAAGCGGCTGGACGAGGGCAGCCTGCAGTGGCCCTGCACCTCCGACGAGCACCCCGGCACCTGCATCATGCACGCCGAGGTCTTCTCGCGGCCCAATGGCAAGGGCTACTTCGTGCCGCTCAAGTACCGCCCGCCGGTGCAGGCTACCGACGAGGAGTACCCCCTGCTGCTGATGACCGGCCGCCGCCTCTACCACTACCACGCCACCATGACGCGCAAGGTGGAGGTGCTCAACATCCTCATGCCCGAGGAGCTGGCCCGGATAAACCCCTGGGACGCCGAGCTGCTGGGCATCAAGAGCGGCGAGATGATACGGGTGATTTCCCGCCAGGGCGAGGTGGAGGTGCGCGCCAGGGTCACCACCGAGGTACCCGTGGGCATGGTCGCCATGGCCTTCCACTTCGCCGAGTGTCCCACCAACCAGCTCATCAGCTCCAGCCCGGAGACGCTCGACCCGGTGACCAAGACCCCGGCCTACAAGACCTGCCCGGTGCGAATCAAGAAGCTCGACCGCGTTTCCTCGGTCACGTCCATCCTGGCCGTCCTCTACCGCGCCAGCCAGGACAGCGCCTTCCTGGCCGAGCTCTCCGCCAACCCGGAGGAGGCCCTGGCGGAGTATAGTCTCACCGACGAGGAGAAGGCGGCTATCGACAGCGGTGATATCCGCCGCATCGAGGCCCTGGTGGGCAAGCTCGACGAGCGGCTCAAGAAGTGGCTCACGGCGCGGCTTTCCCAGGAAAAGTGGTAGCCATCACGCGGGCCGGATAGAGAGACATTTTCAAGAGGGGGTTCAGGCCCCCTCTTTGTCTGGTACGATATGAGAGTCGACCCGAAAGGGGTATAATAGGGGCGATTGGGGGAGAGGTGAGCCGTCAGGACATGGCCGACGTACCGGCGAGAAATCCAGCCCATCCGGAAGCCCAGCCTTCCGGCTTCACCCTTTACGTGCTCAAGGCCGGGGGGAAGGCGGGCCGGCGCGGGCCGCATCTCTGGATAATCATCGCCCTCTTTGCCCTGTTTGCCTACGTCTATTACGGCGTCCTCACCTCTTTTCACGATATTTACGTCATCATCTTCTTTTACCCCCTGATTTACGCCGCGGTCATCTACCGCATGCGGGGGGTGCTCGCCAGCGGGGTAGTCCTGCTGGCCATCATCATGCCCCAGGCCATCCTCTTCGCCGACGACCCCCTCTCGCTGGTGCGCACGCTCATCTTCGCCCTGTTCGCCTTCCTCGTCAGCGGCATGGGGGCCACTTTGCTCAACTACCTGGAGCACCAGCTGGACGCCTACCGGGAAATCCTCTCCCTCAACGAGGAGACGAACGTCTATATCCAGCGCCTCAAGAAGACCCAGCAGCAGCTCATCCAGGCGGCCAAGCTCTCCTCCATCGGCCAGCTGGCGGCGGCGGTGGCCCACGAGCTCAACAACCCCCTGGCCGGGGTGCTGGTCTATACCCGGCTGATGGGCGAGAAGCTGGCCCGGGAGGACTTCGATAAAGACCAGCTCAAGAAAAACCTGGCCAAGATAGAGTCGGCCATCGACTACTGCACCGGCATCATCCGCGGCCTGCTCGATTTCGCCCGGCAGACGGAGCCGCTGCTGCGCCCGGTGACGGTGAGCCGCGCCATCGATAAGGCCGTCTCGCTGGCGGGGCACCAGGCCAAGATGAAGCGTATCGAAATCGTCCGGAAAGAAGAGGCTTCGCTCCCGCTGGTGGTGGCCGATTTCAACCAGCTGGTGCAGGTGGTCATCAACCTGTTGGTCAACGCCGTGCAGGCCATGGACGAGGGCGCCCGCGTCACCATCCGCACCGGCGCGGCGGACGGGTGGGTGAGAATAGCCGTCAGCGATACCGGCTGCGGCATCCCCGAGGAGAACATGGATAAAATTTTCACCCCCTTCTTCACCACCCGGGAGGAGGTGAAGGGGGTGGGTCTGGGGCTGTCGGTATCTTACGGCATCGTGGAGCGGCACGGCGGGCGCATCGAGGTGGAGAGTAAGGTGGGCAAGGGGAGCACCTTTACCATCGTGCTGCCGGCGTATCAGGGGAACGAGACAGCGGAGAAATAAAAATTAGTCCTTTACCTCCCAGGGCAGCCTCACGGTAAGCTCGGTGCCCTGCCCCGGTTTCGACTTTATCTTGAGGCTCCCGCTGAGGAGCCGGGCGCGCTCGTACATCCCCATCAGACCCAGCTTGCCGCCGCTGACCATATCCTCCGCCCTTTCCGGCACCTTGAAGCCCCGGCCGTCGTCGCTGACAGTCATGACGATGTGGTCGCCGCCGCCGGTCACCTTGATTTTCACGCGGGTGGCCTGAGCGTGCTTGCGGATGTTATTGAGGGCCTCCTGGGCGATACGGAAGAGCACTATCTGCGTCTCCGGCGATAGCACACGGTCGAGGCCGGCGGCCTCGACGACGACCTCGATATCCTGGTATTTCTCCAGGTCTTCGGCAATCCACTCCAGGGCGGCCACCAGGCCCAGGTCGTCGATGATGCGGGGGCGCAGCCCCTGGGCGCAGCGACGCGTCGCCTCCAGCGACTGTACGGCCTGGTCGCGCAGGTTCTGGATATATTCCTTGAGGTCGGCCATCTTGATGCGCTGGCCGGAGGCCAGGTTATCCAGCTTCTGGATGAGGATGAGGAGGTAGGGCGAAACGTCGTCGTGCAGGTCGCGGGCGATGCGCTTGCGCTCATCCTCCTGGGCGCGGGTAATCTGCTGGATATAGGCGCGCACGTTCTCCTGCTGCTGCTTCTCGGCGGTGACATCGCGGGCCACGTGCTCGAAACCGCTGATGCGTCCCCCGGCGGTAATGGCGTTGGTAGACATCTTCACCGTCAGCACCGTGCCGTCCTTGATGGAGAACTGCTGCTCGTAAGGCTGCTCGAACTCCTCCCCCCGGATGAGCTTATAGCGTACCTCGCGGGCCAGGTTGAGCGACTCCGGGCTGAGGAACTTGGCCAGCTGCACCCCCACCAGCTCCTCCCGCTTGAATCCCGTCAGCTTCTCGAAGGCCCGGTTGCCGTCCACGAAAAGGCCGTTGACGTCCTGGACCCAGATGGCGTCGGAGGCGTTCTCGAAGAGGTAGAGATATTTCTGCTCGGAGATGCTCATCCCCCGCTCGGAGGCCTCCAGCCGCTCCAGGAGCTGGCGGTAGAGCTGGCTCTCGCGCCTTTTGGCCTCAAACCAGAGATTCACCAGCACCCCCAGGACGAGGATGGCGCCGCACTCCAGGAAGGCCTCGCCCTGGTAGTCGGAGATGAGAAAGGCGCGCGGCAGGATAACGGCCAGGGCCGCCGCCAGGCTGACCAGGCCTATCCGCAGGCCGAAGAACATGCCGGCGTAGGTCACCGGTATCAGGAAGAGGGTGCGCTCCACGGCGTGGCGCGTCAGCCCCATGAAGGAAAGGAGAGAGGGCGAGTCGATGCGTAGTATCTGCTGGGGATAGTGGAAGATGATGCCGACGACGAACATCGCCAGCAGTACCCAGAAGTGGGGGCTGGAGGCGGTCAGCGAGGCCAGCTTGAGGGTACGGAGGTATATCGTCACGATTCCACCCGTATCGGTTCGCTCCAGCCAGGGCTACTGGATATCGTCGAGGTCGATATAGCCCTGCTTCAGTCCTTTGATGATGGCATCGGTGCGGCTGCTGCAGCCGAGCTTGTTGAAGATATTGGTCATGTGGGCCTTGACGGTGCGCAGGCTGATGAAGAGCTTCTCGGATATCTCCTTGTTGCTCATCCCCCGGGAGGCCCACTTGAGGATTTCCATCTCGCGGGAGGTCAGCTGCCCGCCGGTCTCGCGCTCGTCCGGGCCCTTGGAGAGGCTGGCCAGGCGCTGCACCAGCTTGCGGGTTACCTCCGGGTCGAGCACCGATTCCCCGGAGCGGACGGCGCGGATGGCCCGCACCACCTCCTTGCCGGGGGAGTTCTTGAGCAGGTAACCGCAGGCGCCCGCTTCCAGGAGGCCGATGATATAGCGGATATCACTGTAGGCCGTGAGGATGAGCAGGGCGGTCGGCGGACTGACCTGTTTTATCTGTTTGGTGGCCTCGACGCCGTTGAGCTTGGGCATGACGATATCCATGATGATGATATCCGGCTTGAGCTCGGCGGCCAGGCGCACGGCTTCCTCGCCGTCGGCGGCCTCGCCCACCAGCTCGAAGTCCTTCTCCTGCTCGAGGAGATTACGCATGCCCTCCCGCAGCATGGCGTGGTCATCGGCGATGAGTATCCTCGTCTTCATAGCACTCCTACCGGCCTGACGCAGCAATGGCCGAAGCCACTACTATTGTAGGACGTTCCACCAAAAATCTCAATCGGTGGATTTAGGTATCCGGTATTAGCACTAAAGTACGACCCCGAATACGACTTACCGACCGGCGAAATACGCCGCCGGGGCGGTTCGGGGAGGGCGGCCGCGGTGGTACGATTAATAGTAAGCGGTAAGAAATCCGGGAGATTAACCTTGGCAAGAGAGAGCCGAAAGACGAGTCGCGACGACCGGCAGGAGAAGCGGGAGGCAATCCTGGCGGCCCTGGCCCGGGCCACCGAGGACGGCCAGCCGCTGCCCGCGGACGCCGCAGACGCCGCTGACGACGACAACCACTATTACACCCTGAGCCACGAAGAAATCGAGGCGCTGATTACCGGCAACATCGAAAAGATAGAAAACTGGGTCAGCAGCCTTGACCGGCGCCACGCCACCTGGCTGCTGCGCCGCCTCATCAAGGAGAGCTGGTAATTTGTAAAGGGTATTAATCCGGTATATCCGGTAATCCACTGGATAGTCAGGAAAGGAGAAATATTTAATGACGGAAGGTAAGAAGGTACTGATAGCCGATGATGAGAGCATCGTGCGGGAGTCCCTGTCGGACTGGCTGACCGATAAGGGTTATCAGGTCGTCACCGCCGCCAACGGCGAGGACACGTTCAAGCTGCTCATGGAGGACGATAGCTTCGGGGCGGTGGTGCTGGACGTGCGCATGCCGGGCAAGGACGGCATCACCATCCTGGAGGAGGCCAGGCAGAAGTATCCCGGCCTCAAGTATATCATCATCAGCGGCTATCCCTCGGTGGATATCATGACGCGGGGGATAAGGCTGGGGGCCACCGGCTTCCTGGTGAAGCCCTTCCAGCCGGAGGAGCTGGAGAAGCTCATCCGCCACGCCCTCAACGGGGCCGAGGACGTCGCCGAGCTGGCCGGGGGCGACGGCAAGGCCGAGGAAGACCTGCTGGGGCAGATTTCCGGCAAGGAAATTGCCTCCATGATGGCGGAGACCCGCGTCTTCAAGCCTTCGGCGGAGTTCGCCGATAAGGCCGCCCTCAAGAGCCTGGAAGAATACAAGGCGCTTTATAACTGGTCCATCAAGAACCCGGAGGGGTTCTGGGGCCAGGTGGCCGACCAGCTGGACTGGTACAAGAAATGGGATAAATTCGTCGAGTACAACTTCGACGACAAGCCCGAGGTGAAGTTCTTCATCGGCGGGAAGATAAACGTCAGCTATAACTGCCTCGACCGCCACCTCAAGACATGGCGCAAGAACAAGGCCGCCATCATCTGGCAGGGCGAGCCGGACGCCGACAGCGAGGTCTATACCTACCAGCAGCTTCACCACGAGGTCTGCAAGTTCGCCAATGTCCTCAAAAAGCACGGCGTGAAGAAGGGCGATACCGTCTCCATCTACCTGCCCATGATTCCGGAGCTGGCCATCGCCATGCTGGCCTGCGTGCGCATCGGGGCGGTGCACAGCGTCGTCTTCGGCGGCTTCAGCGCCGAGGCCCTGCGCGACCGCATCCTGGACTGCAACTCCCGGACACTTATCACCGCCGACGGCTATTACCGCAGCGGTAAAAACATCAATAGCAAAGCCAACGCCGATACCGCCCTCAAGCAGTGCCCGGATGTAAAGACGGTCATCGTCGTCAAGCGGCTGGGCATCGAGATACCCCTGGAGGCGGGTCGCGACTATACCTGGGGGGACGAGATGAATGCCCCCGACATTAGCGCCGAGTGCGCGCCGGAGCCGATGGACGCCGATTCCTCGCTCTTCATCCTCTACACTAGCGGCAGCACCGGCAAGCCCAAGGGCGTGGTGCATACCCAGGCCGGCTACCTGCTCCACTGCTACCAGAGCATGAAATGGATATTCGACATCAAGGACGAGGACACCTACTGGTGCACCGCCGATGTCGGCTGGGTCACCGGCCACAGCTATATCGTCTACGGGCCCCTGGCCATCGGGGCGGCGTCCCTCATGTTCGAGAGCGTGCCGACCTACCCCGGTCCCGACCGTTTCTGGCAGGTCGTGGAGAAGTTCGGCGTCAACGTCTTCTACACCGCCCCCACCGTCATCCGCGCCCTGATGCGGGAAGGCGAAGAGTGGCCCGCCAAGCACGACCTCTCCTCGCTGCGCCTGCTCGGCAGCGTCGGCGAGCCCATCAACCCCGAGGCCTGGATGTGGTACCACCGCGTCATCGGCCAGGAGAGGTGCCCCATCGTGGACACCTGGTGGCAGACGGAGACCGGCGGCATCCTCATCACGCCGCTGCCCGGCGCCATCCCCACCAAGCCCGGCTCCGCCACGGTTCCCTTCCCCGGCGTCGAGCCCGTCATCCTCCGCGAGAACGGCACCGAGGCCGGCGTCAACGAAGGGGGCTGGCTCTGCATAAAGAAGCCCTGGCCGGGCATGATGCGCACCCTCTGGGGCGACCCGGAAAGGTTCAAGCTGACCTATTTCAGCAAGTTCCCCGGCTACTACTGCACCGGCGACGGCGCCCGCAAGGACGCCGACGGCTACTACTGGCTGATGGGGCGCATCGACGACGTCATCAATGTCTCCGGGCACCGCATCGGCACCGCCGAGGTGGAGAGCAGCCTGGTTTCGCACCCCAAGGTGGCCGAGGCCGCCGTGGTCGGCATGCCCCACCAGCTCAAGGGGCAGGGCATCTACGCCTACGTTACCCTCAAGACCGGCGAGGCGGTCACACCGGAGCTGGAGAAAGAGCTGAGGACCCACGTCCGCCAGCAAATCGGGCCCATCGCCACGCCGGATGTCGTCCAGTTCGCCGACGGCCTCCCCAAGACGCGCAGCGGCAAAATCATGCGCCGCATCCTGGTGAAGATTGCCGCCGGCTCCACCGACAGCCTGGGCGATACCTCGACCCTGGCCGACCCGTCCGTGGTCGATACCCTGCTGGCCGGCCGGAAAAAGTAAATACCGTGAAATTGGTGGCCGGAGGGGGCTTCTCTTCCGGCCACTAGTACTTAGTTGCCATAGTTGGCGTTCAAATATACCGCTCACCCTGAGCCTGTCGAAGGGTGGTTCGACAAGCTCACCACGAGCTAACAATGATAACGCTCATTTCTGCCACTAAGTACTGGTTGTATCCCTAAATATTACGGAGGTTTAAGTGGCACAAGTCATGACCAAAACAGAACCGCAATGGGCCAACCCGGGGGCCCTGGGCCTGGCCGGGTTCGGACTCAACACTATCCTGTTGCAGATTCACAATCTGGGCTGGATAGAATCAACCATGCCCCTTATCTTCGGGTTTTTCTGGGGGGGCGTGGCCCAGATAATCGCCGGTATCATCGACGCCCGCCGCGGCGACGCCTTCGGCCTGACGGCATTCGTCTCCTACGGCGTTTTCTGGATAGGGCTGGGTTTCAGCTTCCTCCTGCAGTGGATGGGGCTGGTGACGCTGGATAATGCGGGCATCGCCTGGCTCTTTATCATGTGGGGCATCTTTACCGCTTACATGGCCATCGGCACCCTCAAGATGACCTGGATGCACCTCTTTGTCTTCGTCTCGCTGGTGGTGCTTTTCGGCCTGCTGGCGGCGCATTTCTTCGGCGCCATCCCCGCCATCGTCCCCGGCATCGAGGGGCTTTTCTGCGGCGGAGCGGCGGCCTACGGCTCGGCGGCGGTCATCATCAATAACAAGTTCGGCCGCGAGGTCCTGCCGCTGGGCAAAGTCCTTAAATAAAACTCTAAATCAATAAGCAAGTCCTGAGCCCCCTTTCCTAAACGGGAGGGGGTTTACTTTTCCCCACCCCGCCCCCTCGGTGTAATCTATTCCCACCCTGGCCGCCCTCGGCGCATTCTCGGCTTAGCCCGTAGTTTTCCACCCAAACCCTTTCTACTGTCATTCCTGCGAAATCGGGAATCCAGCCCCCCGCTTGTCATTGCGAGGAGCGCCAGCGACGCGGCAATCTGTCTGTATCTAAAGTGCCGGTAACTCACTTGCCAGAGGGGGTAGGGGGGATGTATCATTAGTGGTTGGAGGCCCCCGCGGATTCAGCCATATAATTACGATGGAAAGCGATTTAGTCCCCCCCGGCCTTACCTACCTGGCCGATAACATCACCTCCCGGCAGAATATCCTGGGCGTTACCAAAGAGCAGGGCGCCCGCTGGGCGCAGGGGCTCGACCTGCCCGTCCGGGCCGAGACCATCTTTTTCGCCGGCTGCGGCTACCAGTATTCGGCCCAGCTGGAGAGGCTGATGTCCCTGGTGCGGGGGATAGACAAGAGCGTCATCGGCGCCGAGCTGCCCATGCGTTTCGCCCGCTTCCAGAAGAAGCTGGGGCTGAACCTGCCGGGGATATACTCCAATGTCCTCTCGCGGGGCATCCTGCCCGGCAAGGAGGAGCCCGAGGTCAAGCCGCTGACGGCGGCGGTGGCGGTGCTGCGCAAGCTGGGTCTGGAGCCGGGCTACCTGGCCGAGGATGAGCCCTGCTGCGGGGCGCCCCTCAACCACGCCGGGCTGCAGACCAGATTTGCCGAGAACGCGCGGGCGGCCTACGCCAGATTGAAAGAGGCCGGCGTGAAGCGGGTCATCGGCATCGTGCCCTACTGCACCCACGCCCTGGCGAAATTGTTCCCCCGCTACGTGGACGGCTACGACCTGGAGGTGCGGCACTTCCTGGAGGTGGTCGCCGAACAGGTGACCTCACTCAAGCTCAGGTTCCCCCGCAAAGCCAAGGTCACCTATCACGACCCCTGCCAGCTGGTACGCTACCTCGACCTCGTCGAGGAGCCGCGGCGTATCCTCCGCGCCATCGCCGGCATCGAGCTGGTGGAGCCGGAGTGGACGCGCGGCGAGTGGGCCACCTGCTGCGGCGGGGGCGGCGGTTTCGAAACGGTCTTCCCGGAGCTGAGCGGGGTGCTGGCGGCCAACCGCGCCGCCGAGCTGCTGGAGACCGGCGCCGAGATAATCGTGACGCACTGCCCCGGCTGCGTCATGCAGCTCAAGGACGGGCTGCGCCAGCTCAAGGCCGATGGTGTCGAGGTGCTCGACCTCACCGAGGTCGTGGCGCAGGCGATGGGGAAATGAAGAAACAATCGGATTTCAAGAGCTACAAGAAAGAGATAATGGGGGCGGCCCATAACGACCGGCTGCGCCTGGCCCTGGCGCGGGCGGTAAAGAGCTTCCGCGCCAACGTCAAAAACGCCCTGGAGAGGTTCCCCCACACCGTGGAGATGGCCGAAGAGGTACGCCAGATAAAGGAGAAGGCCATCCCGGATATGGAGGCGCTGACGAAACAGGCCGTGGCCGCCATCGAGGAGAACCGGGGCCGGGGCTATATCGCCCGCACGGCGGAAGAGGCCCTGGAGATTATCGCCGATATATGCGGCACCGGCAAGCTCATCGTCAAGGGCAAGACGATGACCGGCGAGGAAATCGGCCTGCGCGAGTACCTGGAAGAAAAGGGCAACGAGGTCTACGAGACCGACCTGGGCGAGTTCATCATCCAGAAGATGGGTTCCCGCCCCATGCACATCCTCTCCCCGGCCATTCACGTCCCCCGCGAGGACGTCGCCCGCCTCTTTTCCAAGGTCATCGGGCAGGGGATTACCGAGGAATCCGATATCGCCGCCATGGTGGGGGCGGCCCGCGAGTTCCTGCGGGATAAATTCTTCCGGGCGGATATCGGCATCAGCGGGGCCAATGTCGTCGCCGCCGAGACGGGCACCCTCTTCATCATCGAAAACGAAGGCAACATCCGGCTGGCCACCGGCGCCCCGCCGGTACACATCGCCCTGGT
>DAOUEH010000180.1:0-3183 GCA_034430635.1 Dehalococcoidales bacterium
ATGGAGGCCGGCAAGGACGTCCTCATTATCTACGACGACCTCTCCAAGCACGCCTGGGCCTACCGGCAGCTCTCGCTGCTGCTGCGCCGCCCGCCCGGCCGCGAGGCCTACCCCGGCGATGTCTTCTACCTGCACTCGCGCCTCCTGGAGCGGTCGGCCAAGTACAATAAGGAATCGGGCGGCGGCTCGATGACGGCCCTCCCCATCATCGAGACACAGGCCGGTGACGTGTCCGCCTATATACCCACCAACGTCATCTCCATCACCGATGGCCAGCTCTACCTGGAGAGCGACCTCTTCAACGCCGGCATCAAACCCGCCATGAACGTGGGCATCTCGGTCTCCCGCGTCGGCTCCAAGGCGCAGACGCCGGCCATGAAAAAGGTGGCCGGGCGCCTCAAGCTGGACATGGGGCAGTTCCGCGAGGTGGCCGCTTTCGCGCAGTTCGGCACGTCCGAGCTGGATAAGGCCACCCGGGCGCAGCTGGAGCGCGGCCAGCGTATCCAGGAGGTGCTCAAGCAGGCCCAGTTCGTGCCGGTGCCGCTGGAAAACCAGGTAATGATTCTCTACGCCGTCATCAACGGCCACCTGGACGACATCCCCATCGGCAAGGTGAGCGCCTTCGAGGCGGAGTTCTACCGGCACATGGAGGCCAGCTACGCCGAGGTAGGCAAGGCCATCGCCAAGACCAGAGACCTCGACGAAAAGAGCGAGGAGACCCTGAAAAAGGCCATTACGGAATTTAAGCAGGGGTTCGCCAAGGAGTAAGGGATAAGCCACCGATGCCGCGAGGGCGGCCAGGGTGGGAATAGATGACTTCGATAGGGGCAAGGGGGGGAGGATAAGAAATGGAAGAAGAACGAATCGCCTACTGCGGTATTGTGTGTGCTGAATGCGGCGCATATATCGCTACCATGGAAAACGATGATAAGCTGCGGCAGGCGCAGGCGGAAAAGTGGGCCAAACAGTACAATATTCCCGTGATGAAAGCCTCTGATGTTAACTGCACCGGCTGTGATTCCCAGGGTGTTAGAATGGGTCATTGCGCCGTATGCCAGATACGCACGTGCGCCAAAGAAAAAGGCTTGAAAAACTGCGGGTATTGTCTAAACTACCCGTGTGCCCAACTAGAGTTCGTTATCAGGCACTATCCGGTCGCCAGAGAGAGACTAGATGCTGTCAAGAAGGGGATAAATTAAAACATGCCCGATATTCGTAAAGTACGCCGCCGCATCAAGGGCGTCCAGAACATCGCCAAGATAACTCGGGCGATGGAGATGATTGCCGCCTCCAAGATGCGCAAGGCCCAGGAGCGCGGCCTGGCGGGCCGGCCCTACTCGGAGAAAATCGAGCAGGTCATCGCCGACCTGGCCGCCCTGCCCGATATCGGCCTGCGCCACCCCCTGCTGGTGCGGCGCCCGGTGGAAAGGATAACCGTGGTGCACATCACGCCCGACCGCGGCCTCTGCGGCGGCCTCAACGCCAACCTCAACCGGCGCCTGGGCACCTTCATCACCGGGGAGCCCAAGCCGGTCAGCGTCATCACGGTGGGGCGCAAGGGACGCGATTTCGCGGCGCGCTACGGCGTCGATAGCATGGCCGAGTTCAGCGGCCTGGGCGATAATCCCCCCTTCCTGGATACCCTCCCCATCTCCCATATCATCATCGACGATTATACCCGGGGCGTCATCGACATGGTCTACGTCCTCTACGCCGGTTTCATCTCCACCCTCGTGCAGAAGCCCGTCCTCAAGCAGCTCCTGCCGGTGGAGCCGGCGGTCATCCCCACCGCCCAGAACGTGGACTATATCTACGAGCCCGGCGCCGAGGACGTGCTGGGGGGGCTGCTGCCCCGCTTCGTGGAGATGGAGATTTACCACGCCATACTGGAGTCCATCGCCAGTGAGCAGTCGGCCCGGATGGTAGCCATGCGCAACGCCACCGACAGCGCCAACGAGCTCATCGGCGACCTGACCCTGCTTTATAACAAGGCCCGTCAGGAGGCCATCACCACCGACCTCCTGGATATCATCGGCGGCGTGGTGGCCCTGGAGGGATAACAAAAAAGGAGAAAAACTTAATTGTCATTGCGAGCGTAGCGAAGCAATCTGCCTGAAGGAATAACGGATTGCTTCGGGCTTCGCCCTCGCAATGACGGGACGGTGAGGTTGCTATGGCTAAGGGAAAAGTGGTTCAGGTAATCGGTACGGTGGTGGACATCGAGTTCCCGCCCGACGAGCTTCCGGCGCTCTTTAACGCCGTCGAGATCGAGTCCGGCGGCGGCAAGATTATCCTGGAGGTGCAGGACCACCTGGGGAATAACTGGGTGCGCTGCCTGGCCCTCTCCCCCACCGACGGCCTGGCACGCGGCGCCGTGGCCGTGGATACCGGGGCCTCCCTCAAGGTGCCGGTGGGCAAGGGCACGCTGGGGCGCCTCTTCGACGTGATGGGAACCGCCCTGGACAACCTGGGCGAGGTCAAGGCCGCCGACCGCTGGCCGATACACCGCCCCGCCCCCACCTTCGACGAGCAGGAGACCTCCACCCAGGTGCTGGAGACGGGGCTCAAGGTCGTCGACCTCATCGTCCCCTTCACCAAGGGCGGTAAAATCGGCGCCTACGGCGGGGCCGGTGTCGGCAAGACGGTCATCATCCAGGAGCTTATCCGCAACATCGCCGCGGTGCACGGCGGCTTCTCCGTCTTCACCGGCATCGGCGAGCGCTCCCGCGAGGGCAACGACCTCTGGAACGAGATGAAAGAGGCCGGGGTCATGGACAAGATGACCATGGTCTTCGGCCAGATGAACGAGCCGCCCGGCGTACGCCTGCGGGTGGGGCTGACCGGGCTGACCATGGCCGAGTACTTCCGCGACGAGGAGCACCAGGACGTCCTGCTCTTTATCGATAACATCTACCGCTATACCCTGGCCGGCATGGAGGTATCGGCGCTGCTGGGGCGCATGCCCTCGGCGGTGGGCTACCAGCCCACCCTGGCTACGGAGATGGGCGAGCTGCAGGAACGTATCGCCTCCACCAAGAAGGGCTCGATTACGTCGTTCCAGGCCATCTACGTCCCCGCCGACGACTACACCGACCCCGGCGTGGTGACCACCTTCGGCCACCTCGACGCCGTGGTGGCCCTGGAGCGCTCCATCGCCGAGCAGGGGCTCTACCCCGCCGTCGA
>DAOUEH010000181.1:0-2679 GCA_034430635.1 Dehalococcoidales bacterium
GGTGGCCTCCGCCGGGGTCAGCGGGCGAACCTGCCGCCTGCCCAGCCTGGTGTACCTGGCTTTAGGCGAGGCCCATACCGCCAGAACGTAAAAGTCGTCCCCGTAGTGCTCTTTCAGGAATTTATACTCCTCCCACGAATAAAGCCCGTCCACCACCACATTATTGTTTTTTAGCGCCGCGTCGATGCGGGGCAGGCTCAGCTCGGCGTAGGCCGCCATGCCGTGCTCGTGGCGGATTCTCTCCCGCTCCGGGCGCTCGTTGGCCTCGGTCAGGGGCAGTCCCTTGGCTTTTACCGCCTCGTCGGTAATGTCCCCGAAGCGGACGATGGCGTAGCCCTTATCGCGGAAAAATCTGGCCGCCTCGCTCTTGCCGGAGCCGGTCATGCCCACCACGGCGACAACTTTGCTCATACGGTTCATTATAAGCGGTTATTGCCCGAAATGACAATTCTAAAAATAGTTACCTCACCCCCTTTATCCCCCCGCACCCTGTGCTATAATATGGAAAATGTCCGAAGTATTAAACCTCGCCGACCGGCTGGAAGAGCAGTTCCCCGCCGACCTCAACGAGTTCATCGAGAAGGCGGGCATTATCGCCCACGAGCGCCAGCAGCGCCTCTACCTGGTGGGCGGGGCGGTGCGCGACCTGCTCCTGGAGCGCCGCAATCTCGACCTTGACCTGGTTGTCGAGGGCGACGCCATCAAGCTGGCCGGGGAGATAGCCCCCGTTTTCGAGGCCGAGGTCACCCGCCATCCCCGCTTCGGCACCGCCAGCCTCCACTGGGGCCGGCGCCGCGTCGATATCGCCACCGCCCGCGCCGAGACCTACGCCCGTCCGGGGGCGCTCCCGAAGGTCAGGCCGGGCACCATCGGCGACGACCTGGCCCGCCGTGATTTCACCGTCAACGCCATGGCCGTGGCCCTCAACCCCCGCCGCTACGGCGAGCTTACCGACCCTCACGCCGGACAGAAAGACCTGAAAAAGGGGCTCATCAGGGTGCTCCACGACCGCAGCTTCAGCGACGACGCCACCCGCATCTGGCGCGCCATCCGCTACGAGCAGCGGCTGGGCTTCAAGATAGAGCCGGCTACGCTGGCTATCCTGAAAAAGGGTCTGACGCGGCTCAAGACGGTCGGCGGTAACCGCATCCGCCGCGAGCTGGAGCTCATCCTGGGAGAAGAGACGCCGGAAAAGGCCCTGACACGCGCCGGAGAGCTGGGAGTGCTGGCCCGCCTCCAGCCTTCCCTCGCCGGGGACGAGTGGCTGGCGGAGACCTTTGCCCGGGCGCGGGAGGCCTGCCTGCCAGATTTACCTCCTGCATCGCTCTACCTGGCGCTGTTGTTCTACCGTCGGAACGCCGCCGAGACCGAAAAAATAATTGGCTACCTGCACCTGCCCGCAGCCACGGCTCAGGTGCTGCGGGATACCCTGACCATCAAGGAGAAAGCCGGGGAGCTGGCCGAGCCGGGACTTCCGCCGAGCCGGGTCTACCACCAGCTTCATGGCTGCGGCCTGACGGCCCTCACCGCCGCCCGGCTGGCCACCGGCTCGCCGACCGCCGCCGAGCACGTCGAGCTTTATCTGAGCGTCCTGCGGCACGTCAATCCCATCCTGGGCGGGGAAGACCTCAAGAGTCTGGGCATACCGGAGGGGCCGCGTATCAAGGAAGTGCTGCAGGCCCTGCGCGAGGCCCGGCTGGACGGGCAGATTGATAGCCGGGAAGAAGAGGAGGCGATGGTGCGGGGGCTTTTGGCGTGCCTGGGTGGGAATAGATAACTCAGAGGGGAGGAGCGGGGGGCGTATTGACTCCCCCCACCCCACCCGCGAACCATAGCACCGTAAGACCCCCCGCAGGAGAAGTCTATGGAGCACATCTGGGCGCCGTGGCGCATCCAGTACATCCTGGAGGACAAACCCGAGGGCTGCATCCTCTGCGACAAGCCCAGGGAAAAGAACGACGCGGCCAACTATATCCTCTACCGTGGCGAGCACAACTTCATCATGCTCAACGGCTACCCCTATAACCCCGGCCATCTCATGGTGGCCCCCTACCGGCACACCGGCACCGTGGAGGAGCTCAATGAGGCCGAGCGCAACGAGCACTTTACGCTTGTGTCCCGCGGCATCAGCGTGCTCCGGGAGGTCTTTAAGCCGGGGGGCTTCAACATCGGGGCGAACATCGGCAAGGTGGCCGGGGCCGGCATCGCCGACCACTTCCACTCTCACATCGTCCCCCGCTGGCAGGGCGATACCAACTACGTGCCGGTGCTGGCCAGTATCCGGGTCGTGCCGCAGGCCCTGGCGGATACCTACAAGCTGCTGGCGGGTAAATTTTAACTGGTATTATGAACATCGGCGTCTGCAAGGTCAGCCTGCGCCTGCCGGAGAACATCTCGCTCAAGGGCAAGCGGCAGGTATTAAAGTCCCTCATCAGCCGGGTGCGTAACAAGTTCGACGTGGCCGTGGCCGAGGTGGACGACAACGACAACTGGCGGCTGGCCGTCATCGGCATCTGCTGCATCTCCAACGACAAGCGCCACAATAACCAGGTGCTCTCCAGGGTGGCCGCCTTCATCGGCAACGGCCGCCTCGAGGCCGAGCTGCTCGACTACGAAATCGAGCTCATCGAGGTCTGAGGGAGGCGCGATGGAAATCCAGGCCTTCCTCAACCAGCTCCG